>NZ_JBEYVX010000019.1:0-104434 GCF_040644195.1 Streptomyces sp. NPDC047014
GTGGTGGGGATGGTGTCGAGGAGTTGGGTGAGTTGGTGGGGGTCGGTGATGTCGCAGGCGGTGATGGTGACGTGGGCGCCGGCTTGGGTGAGCTGTTGGTGGAGTTGGGTGGCGCCGGGGGCGTGGGGGCCTTGTCGGCTGGTGAGGAGGAGTCGGGTGACTCCGTGGTGGGTGACGAGGTGGTGGGCGAGGAGTGCGCCGAGGGTGCCGGTGCCGCCGGTGATCAGCGCCGTCCCGTCCCGGTCGATGCCCTGCGCCGGAGCGTCCGCGACGCCGGCCCGGACCAGCCGCGGCACCGTGGCCACGCCGTCCCGCAGGGCGATCCGGGGCTCGTCCGAGGCCACCGCACGCCGCAGGGCCTCCCCTGACCGCGGGGAGTCGTCCAGGTCGACCAGCACGATCCGTCCCGGGTGCTCCGTCACCGCGGAACCCAGCAGGCCCCACGCGGCGGCCTGCGCCAGGTCGGGTGCCTCACCGGGGAGCACGGCGTTCGCGTGACGGGTGACGGCCACCAGCCGCGAGGACACGAAACGCTCGTCGGCCAGCCAGGAGCGCAGCAGTTCCAGGGCCCGCTGGGCACTGTCGTGCGCCGCGTGCGCCGAGTCCGCCGCGTCCGCCCCGCCCCCGCCGTCCGCCGGGGCGCAGGCCGCGACGACGACGAAGTCGGGTACGGGAGCGCCCGCGTCCACGGCGGCACCGAGCGAGGCCGGATCCGGATACGCCGTCGCCCCGGGAAGCCCGGCGGGCACGCCCGCTCCGAGCACGGCCCACAGACCGGCCGGCTCGGCCGCGGCCACCGCCGCGGGCGCCCAGGAGGGGACGAACAGGGCGTCGGCGGTCCCGCCCGGCTCGGCGACCCGCCCCGCGGGCCGCACGACGAGGGAGTCCACCGTCGCCACGGGAAGGCCGTCCGCGTCGGCCAGGAGCAGCGCGAGCGAGTCGGGCCCGGCCGGCGTCAGCCGGACGCGCAGGAACGACGCCCCGGCCGCGTGCAGCGAGACACCGCGCCACTCGAAGGGCAGCCGTCCCCGCTGCTCCCGGCCGAACTCGCCCGGTACGAAGGCGGCCGCGTGCAGCGCCGCGTCGGCGAGCGCGGGGTGCAGGCCGAAGGCGCCGGCGTCCCCGGCGGCCTCCTCGGGCAGCCGCACCTCGGCGTAGACCCGGTCGCCCTGCCGCCACACCGCACGCAGCCCCTGGAAGGCCGGCCCGTAGTGGAAGCCGGCCGCGGCGAACTCCTCGTAGAAGCCGTCGACGGACACCTCCTCGGCACCCGCGGGCGGCCAGGCGGTCAGATCCTCCCCGGGCGCCGCGGCGGCCGTGGTGAGACGGCCCCCGGCATGCCGGGTCCAGACCTCCTCGGCCGCTCCCTCCGCCTGCGCGTGCACGGTGAACTCGCGGTCCCCGGAGGCGTCCGGGGCCCCCAGCGCGACCTGGACCCGTACGCCGCCACCGGACGGCAGCGCGAGGGGAAGCTCCAGGGTGAGGTCCGCGACGGACTCCAGCCCGATACGGGCCCCCGCCCACAGCGCCAGCTCGGCGACGGCGGTCCCCGGAAGCACCACCGTGTCCCCGAGCGCGTGACCCGCCAGCCAGGGGTGGGCCTCCGTGGACAGCAGGCCGGTGAACAGCCAGCCGCCACCCGTCGCCGGCACCAGCGCGGCACCGAGCAGGGGATGACCGGCCGGGGCCAGGCCCGCCGCGGTCACGTCCCCGGAGCCGGGCAGGGTCTGCATCCAGTACCGCGCGTGCTGGAAGGCGTACGTGGGCAGGCCGGTCCCGGTGGCGTCCTGTCCGGCGAAGAACGCCGCCCAGTCCACGGGCAGCCCGGCGACGTGCGCCCGGGCCAGCAGCGTGGTGAGCGTCCTGACCTCGGGCCGCTCCCGGCGCAGCGCGGGCGCGACGACATGGCCCTCGCCACCGAGGGCGGCCAGGGTCTCGTTCACCATGGAGGTGAGGGCGCCGTCCGCCCCCAGCTCCAGGAACACGGTCACGCCGTCCTCGGCCACGGTGCGGACGACGGCGTCGAAACGGACGGGTTCACGCACCTGCCGGGCCCAGTAGCCGGGGTCGGCCCACTCCTCCGGCGTGAGGACGGTGCCGGTCACGCTGGAGACGACGGGAAGGTCCGCTGGCCGGAACTCCAGCTCCCCGGCCACCCGGCGCAGCTCCTCGGCCACCGGCTCCATCAGCGGCGAATGGAACGCGTGGCTCACCGGCAGGCGCCGGGTCCGGCGGCCGAGCGCGGTGAAGTGCGCGGCGACCGCGGTGACCACGTCCTCCGTGCCGGAAACCACCAGCGAACCGGGGCCGTTCACCGCGGCCACACCCGCCGCGTCCTCGTGCCCGGCGAGCAGCGGCAGCACCTCGTCCTCGGTCGCCGCGACGGAGACCATCGCGCCGCCCCCGGGCAGCTCCTGCATCAGCCGGCCGCGCGCGGCCACCAGCGCACAGGCGTCGGTCAGCGACAGCATGCCCGACACGTGCGCGGCGGTCAGCTCACCGACCGAGTGCCCGGACAGCAGCCGGGGCCGGACACCCCACGCCTCCAGCAGCCGGAACAGGGCCACCCCGAGCGCGAAGGTGGCCGCCTGCGTGTACAAGGTCTGGTCGAGCAGCCGGGCGTCATCGGTGTCCGGGGCGGCCAGCAGCACCGTGAGCAGCGGACGGTCCAGGCGCGGGTCCAGTTCGGCGCAGACCGCCTCCAGGGCGCGGGCGTAGACCGGGAAGGTCTCGTACAGCTCGCGTCCCATGCCGGGGCGCTGGGCGCCCTGCCCGGTGAAGAGGAACGCGCCGCGCACCTCACTCGCGACACCGCCGACGGAGCCGGCCGACGGGGTCCCCCCGGCCAGTCCGGCCAGCTCCCGCAGCAGTTCCTCGCGGTCCTCGGCCAGCAGGACGGCGCGGTGCTCGAAGGCGGTGCGCCTCGTCGCCAGCGCGCACGCCAGATCCCCGAGCGCCGTACCGGGGCGGCCGAGCAGGTGCTCGTGCAGCCGGGCGGCCTGGGCGGGCAGCGCCGCGGCGGTGGCGGCGGACAGCAGGACCGGCACCACCGGCAGGACGGCGGGGGCCGGCAAGCCGGTCCCGTCCGGGGTGTCCGTCTCCCCGGGGCCGCCGGCGGCGAGGTCCGCGGCCGCCGGCTCCTCCACGATGACGTGCACGTTCGTACCGCTGATCCCGAACGAGGAGATCCCGGCACGGCGGGGGCGGCCGGTCCGCGGCCAGGGGCGGTTCTCGGTCAGCAGCTCCACCGCACCGGCGGACCAGTCCACCTCCGGGGTCGGGCCGTCCACGTGCAGGGTGCGCGGCAGCTCCTCGTGCCGCATCGCCATGACCATCTTGATGATCCCGGCGGCGCCCGCCGCGGCCTGGGTGTGGCCGAGGTTGGACTTGACGGACCCCAGCCACAGCGGCTGCCCCTCCGCGGGGCGGTCCTGGCCGTAGGTGGCCAGCAGGGCCTGCGCCTCGATGGGGTCGCCGAGGGTCGTACCCGTACCGTGCGCCTCCACCACGTCGACATCGGCGGCGCCCAGGCGGGCCGAGGCCAGCGCCTGCTGGATGACGCGCTGCTGCGAGGGGCCGTTGGGCGAGGTGAGCCCGTTGGAGGCGCCGTCCTGGTTGACCGCGCTGCCCCGGACGATCGCGAGCACCTCGTGCCCCTTGCGCCGGGCGTCGGAGAGCCGCTCGACCACGAGCAGGGCGGAGCCCTCGCCCCAGCCGACGCCGTCGGCGGCGGCCGCGAACGACTTGCACCGGCCGGTACGCGACAGGCCGCGCTGCCGGGAGTTCTCCACGAAGGTGGCGGGCGTGGACATGACGGTGGCCCCGCCCGCGAGCGCCATGTCGCATTCGCCGTCACGCAGGGCCTGTACGGCGAGGTGCAGCGCCACCAGGGACGAGGAGCACGCGGTGTCGAGGGTGACGGCCGGTCCTTCGAGCCCGAGGAAGTACGAGATCCGGCCCGACGCCACGCTGGCGGCCATGCCCGTGCTCAGGTAGCCCTCGACCTCGTCGGGCAGCGTGCCCGGACCCGAGGCGTAGTCGTGGTACATCAGGCCGGTGAAGACACCGGTGCGCGAACCGGCCAGGGACCTCGGGTCCACCCCGGCGTTCTCCAGGGCCTCCCAGGCGGTCTCCAGCAGCAGCCGCTGCTGCGGGTCCATCGCCAGCGCCTCGCGCGGCGCGATCCCGAAGAACCCGGAGTCGAACGAGGCGGCCCCGGAGAGGAAGCCGCCCTCGGTGGTGTACGCGGTGCCCGGGTGGTCGGGGTCGGGGTGGTAGAGCCCGTCGAGGTCCCAGCCGCGGTCCTGCGGCATCGGACCGATGGCGTCCCCGCCCCGGCGGACGAGATCCCACAGCTCGTCGGGCGAGCCGACGTCGCCGGGCAGCCTGCAGGCCATTCCGACAATTGCTATGGGCTCGGCGTCGCCGGCCTCAAGCTTCTTGATGCGTCGATGGGCCTGCCGGAGATCGGCCGCCATCTTCTTGAGGTAATCAACCAGCTGCGCTTCGTTCGTCACCTGTGAACCTGCCTGAGAGATTGGCAAACCTCGCCCTTCGAGGGGAAGCTACGGAGGCTCCGCCCCTAGCCGCGTCCCCTCAGCCACCCCAGAAGGCCGTCCCGGGGGCTTCCCGCGCAGGGGTGCGGGCCCGCCCGGGCTAGGGGTTGTCGTTAGGGGTGAAGCGCTGTTTAGCATGCGGCGATTTCATGATTCGACAGGACTGGAGCGCATCGCCGCCATGACCATCTCTGAGTCGGAAACCGGAGCCCCGGTGGAGCAGGAATTCTCCAAGCCCACGGCCCCCGAGAAAATCCACGACCTGGATTTCCTCCTGGGTGACTTCCGCGTCGAGTGGACCAATTTCACTTCCGACCCGGCCACCACCGGTGTCGCCACCTGGAACACCGCGTCGACATTCGGCGGCCACGCGTACGAGATGACGCAGCGGGTGGACGAGCACGACGTCAACGGGCGTTTCATCGTCCAGTGGGTCGAATCCGAGTCCGCCTTCTCCGGCTACTACTACGACGACTGGGCGAACCGCACCCTCCTCACCTCCGAGGGCTGGAAGGACGGCTTCTTCTCCTTCACCGGCACCTGCGTCGGATTCGGCAAGACGTTCCAGCTCAAGGAGCAGTACGAGATCGTCGACGCCGATCACTACGTCAAGCGCGGATTCGTCAAGTTCGACGAGAACGAGGAGACGGCGTGGATCCCGGCGGACGAGATCCACGCCTACCGGGTCTGAGCACCCCGGGCCGCCGCCCCGCCCCGGCCGGCGGCACCGACGCAGGACTCCGCCGGCCCTGTCCGTGGACCGGCGGCACGGGACCCGGCCCCCGGTCCCGCGACACCTCGGAAAGGTTGACCATGCCCACGCTGTCCGAAGCCCTCCTCGCCGGTGCCCCTCCGGAGGAGTTGGAACGCGCCACGCTGCCGGAGGAGTACACCGCCGCATTCGTCCGGGCCGAGGACGCCGGGATGTTCGCGGGGGTCACCGACAAGGACGTCCGGAAGTCGCTCCACGTGGGCCAGGTCCCCATGCCGGAACTGGCCCCCGACGAGGTGCTGGTCGCGGTCATGGCGAGCGCGGTCAACTACAACACCGTGTGGTCGGCCATGTTCGAGCCGATCCCCACCTTCCGGTTCCTCCGGCAGTTCGCCGCCCAGGGCGGCTGGGCCGAGCGGCACGACCTCCCCTACCACGTGCTCGGTTCGGACGGCGCGGGCGTGATCGTGCGCAAGGGGTCGGGCGTACGCCGCTGGCAGATCGGCGACCACGTGGTGACCAGCTGCGTCCAGGCCGACGACCAGGAGCCCGCCACGCACGGTGACGGAATGATGGGCGCCGAGCAGCGCATCTGGGGTTTCGAGACCAACTTCGGCGGGCTCGCCCACTATGCGGTGGTCCGGGCCAGCCAGCTCATCCCCAAGCCGGCCCACCTCACCTGGGAGGAGGCCGCGTGCAACCCGCTGTGCGCGAGCACGGCCTACCGCATGCTCGTCGGTGACCGGGGCGCCCGTATCAAGCAGGGCGACGTCGTACTGATCTGGGGCGCCGCCGGCGGGCTGGGCGCGTACGCCACCCAGTTCGTCAGGAACGGCGGCGGCATCCCGGTGGGTGTCGTCAGCTCGCCCGAGAAGGCGGAGGCAGCGCGCCGGCTCGGCTGCGAGCTGGTGGTGGACCGGGCGGAGATCGGCCTGGACGCCGGTGTGCCCGATGACCCCGCCAAGGTGATCGAGGTCGGCAAGCGTCTCGGCCGCATCATCCGCAAGGGGGTCGGGGAGGACCCGCACGTGGTCTTCGAGCACGTGGGCCGTGCGACGTTCGGTGTCTCGATGTTCGTCGTCCGACGCGGCGGGACCGTGATCACCTGCGGCTCCAGCACCGGCTACCAGCACACCTACGACAACCGCTACCTGTGGATGAAGCTCAAGCGGGTCATCGGCAGCCACGCGGCGAACCTGCAGGAACAGTGGGAGTGCAACCGGCTCTTCGCCACGGGCCGCATCATGCCGACCCTGTCCACGGTCCACCCGCTGGCCGAGATCGGTGAGGCCGCCCGCTCGGTGCAGGAGAACCGGCACATCGGCAAGGTCGGCGTGCTCTGCCAGGCGACCGCCCCCGGGCAGGGCGTCACCGACACCGCGCTGCGCGCCTCCCTCGGGGAGGACCGGCTGAACCCGCTGCGTGATCTTCACCTGGCCCGCGCGGCCGGCTGACGCACCACCTGGTGCACTGGACCTGTCCGGGACCGTAGATACTGGTTCCGGACAGGTCCTCGACGTGTCCCCGGGCCCAAGAATGGTGCCGCTCACTTGAGCGGACGTTGACCCATCCGTGTGACAAGCGGCACAATAATTGGGTAAAGTCTGCATCAAATACTTTGTGATACCGTTCGCAAGCGCCCGGGATGGAAGCGTGAAGACTGGAGTGCGACCGTCTTCCCCGTACATGCCAGCCGACTCCCGGGTCGCAACCGCTTACTGGCGGTGACCAACCCCACCCAACACCTCGCCGGAGGAGCTGCCCCCATGCAGTCCAACGACGCCCGAACTCTCCTGCACTGCGTCATCCCCACTGCCGTCGTCGGCGGTGCCGGGGTCGCGGTGAGTGCCGCCCTCGCGGGCGGAAAGGGCGCGCTGGGTGCCGCCATCGGTGCGGCACTCGTCCTCGCATTCATGGGAGGGGGGCTCGTCGCCCTCCAGCGGACCGCTCGCTCCCTGCCGCACCTCTTCCAGATGATGGGGCTGCTGCTCTACACGACGCAGATCCTGGCACTGGTGATCATCCTGAGTGTCATCAAGCGCGTCGCGGTCTTCGACACCAAGTGCACGGCCTTCACGCTGCTCGCGGCCACCCTGGTCTGGATGGCGGCGCAGGTCCGGGCGCACATGAAGTCGAAAATCCTTTATGTGGAGCCGGAAGGGGCCCGGACGCCCTCGTAACGTGTAGGCCGGGTGTAAAGGAGCTACCGCTCGTTTGCTATCGTCTCGCCACAGCTGCGGCAGGTTTGCGCGGGCGGCGGACGGACGTCAGACGAGCGTTGTCAGAGCTTGGTGCCCAATCGCCGCACTAAGTATCCGCCAATCCAGTCCAGTGCCGTTCCGCGGTCGCGGGCCGCGCCGACACAATGAGGTTGCCGTACCCATGCGTCAAGTTGAAGGAGCTCGCGGTGAGTGACGCCACGACGCTCGCCTTCGAGATCGATTGTCACATCTTCGAAGGGTGCGGCTTCCCGACCCCCGGCCTGCACTCCTTCCTGTTCAAGCCGATGTTCACCGTCGGCGGTATCGAGTTCAACAAGCCGATACTGCTGGCGCTGTTGAGCACGCTGATCGTCGTGGGGTTCTTCTGGGCGGCATTCAGCAAGCCGAAGTTGATCCCCGGCAAGTTGCAGATGATCGGCGAGGCGGGCTACGACTTCGTCCGCCGTGGAGTGGTCTACGAGACGCTCGGGAAGCGCGAGGGCGAGAAGTACGTCCCGCTCATGGTCTCGCTGTTCTTCTTCATCTGGATCATGAACATCTGGTCGATCATTCCGCTGGCCCAGTTCCCGGTCACATCGATCATCGCCTTCCCGGTCGGTCTCGCCGCGATCGTGTACATCCTGTGGGTGAGCCTCACCTTCAAGCGTCACGGCTTCGTCGGCGGCATCAAGAACATCACGGCCTACGACAAGTCGCTCGGCCCGGTGTTCCCCGTGGTCATGCTGTTCGAGTTCCTGTCGAACATGATCATCCGGCCGTTCACTCACGCGGTCCGTCTCTTCGCGAACATGTTCGCGGGTCACGTGCTGCTGCTGATCTTCACCATCGCAAGCTGGTACCTGCTCAACGGCATCGGTATCGCCTACGCGAGCGTCTCGTTCGTGATGGTCATCGTGATGACCGTCTTCGAGTTGTTCATCCAGGCACTGCAGGCGTACGTCTTCGTCCTGCTCTCGTGCAGCTACATCCAGGGTGCTCTCGCCGAGCACCACTGACGGCTCGGCCCCTTATACATCCGGTGGCCAACCCCCACCGGCCAGTGAAACAGAAGGAAGAACGGCATGTCTGCTCTCGAGACCCTCGCTGCGGTCAACCTCCAGGGCAACCTCGCGGCGATCGGCTACGGCCTCGCGGCGATCGGCCCCGGCGTCGGCGTCGGCATCATCTTCGGTAACGGTACCCAGGCGCTCGCCCGCCAGCCCGAGGCCGCCGGCCTCATCCGGCAGAACCAGATCCTCGGCTTCGTCCTCTGTGAGGCGCTCGCCCTGATCGGTCTCGTCATGGGCTTCGTCTACCCGGTCCCTTCTTGATCGACTGAGAACCATTTCCGACGGAAGGCACTGATGTGATCGCCCTGGTACCGCTGGCGGCTGAGGAGATTCAGAATCCCCTCATCCCGCCGATCCCCGAGCTTGTCATCGGTCTGATCGCCTTCGCCATCGTCTTCGGCTTCTTCGCGTGGAAGTTCCTCCCGGCCATCAACAAGGTCCTGGAAGAGCGTCGCGAGGCCATCGAAGGCGGCATGGAGGCTGCTGAGGAAGCCCGGACCGAGGCCCAGAGCGTCCTGGAGCAGTACAGGGCCCAGCTCGCCGAAGCCCGGCACGAGGCCGCGCGCCTGCGCCAGGAAGCGCTGGAGCAGGGCACTGCGCTCAAGGAAGAACTGCGCGCAGAGGGCCAGCGGCAGCGTGAGGAGATCATCGCTGCCGGTCACGCCCAGATCGCGGCAGACCGCAAGGCCGCCTCTCAGGCGCTGCGTCAGGACGTGGGCAAGCTCGCCACCGACCTGGCCGGAAAGCTCGTCGGCGAGTCCCTCGAGGACCACGCCCGGCAGAGCCGCACGATCGACCGTTTCCTCAGCGAGCTCGAGGAGAAGGCCGAGGCCGCCCGATGAACGGAGCGAGCCGCGAGGCGCTGGCCTCCGCGCGCGAGCGTCTCGACGCGCTGACGGACCACACGTCCGTCGACGCGGCGAAGCTCGCCGGTGAGCTGGCAGCCGTCACCGCGCTGCTCGACCGTGAGGTCTCGCTGCGTCGGGTCATCACGGACCCGGCGCAGTCCGGCGAGGCCAAGGCCGAGCTGGTCGGCCGGCTGCTGTCCGGCCAGGTGGGCGGGGAAACCCTCGACCTGGTGTCCGGCATGGCGCGCTCCCGCTGGTCGCAGTCCCGCGACCTGGTGGACGCGCTGGAGGAGCTGGCGGCCACCGCCGACCTCACGGCGGCCCAGCGGAGCGGCGCCCTCGACGACGTCGAGGACGAGGTCTTCCGCTTCGGCCGGATCGTCTCGTCGAGCACGGAGCTGCGCAGTGCGCTGACCGACCGTGCGGCCACCGTCGCCGCCAAGGGCGGGCTGCTCCGCAGCCTCCTGGGCGGGAAGGCGAACGCCGTCACCGAGCGCCTGGTCACCCGTATCGTCACGCACCCGCGTGGACGTAGCCTGGAAGCGGGACTGGAGTCCCTTTCCAAGCTCGCCGCCGAGCGCCGTGACCGCATGGTCGCCACCGTGACCACCGCGGTTCCGCTCAGCGACGTGCAGAAGCAGCGTCTCGGCGCGGTGCTGGCCAAGCTGTACGGCCGCCAGATGCACCTGAACCTCGACGTGGACCCCGAGGTCCTCGGCGGGATCTCGGTGCGTGTCGGCGACGAGGTCATCGACGGCACCATCGCGGAGCGCCTCTCCGAGGCGTCCCGTCGCATGGCCGGCTGACCGGCCAAAAAGAACAAAGCATTCCTAGCGGCCCGGTTGGGCCGTGCAGAACTTGCAGAAGATTCCTGGGGGTCACCCCCAGACCCCTAAGAAGCTTCAGGCCCAACAAGGAGAGCAGGGAACCCAGATGGCGGAGCTCACGATCCGGCCGGAGGAGATCCGGGACGCACTGGAGAACTTTGTCCAGTCGTACCAGCCGGACGCGGCCTCGCGCGAGGAGGTCGGAACGGTCAGCGTTGCCGGCGACGGCATCGCGAAGGTGGAGGGCCTGCCCTCCGCCATGGCGAACGAGCTGCTGAAGTTCGAGGACGGCACCCTCGGTCTCGCCCTCAACCTCGAGGAGCGCGAGATCGGTGCGGTCGTCCTCGGCGAGTTCAG
The DNA here is from genome assembly GCF_040644195.1 of Streptomyces sp. NPDC047014. Lineage (NCBI taxonomy): Bacteria > Bacillati > Actinomycetota > Actinomycetes > Kitasatosporales > Streptomycetaceae > Streptomyces > Streptomyces sp. NPDC047014. The sequence continues at coordinate 10,572 of NZ_JBEYVX010000019.1, forward strand.
CGGTATCGAGGAGGGCCAGCCGGTGCAGCGCACCGGTGAGGTGCTCTCCGTCGGCGTCGGCGAGGGCTACCTCGGCCGTGTCGTCGACCCGCTCGGCAACCCGATCGACGGTCTCGGCGAGATCGCGACCGAAGGCCGTCGCGCCCTGGAGCTGCAGGCCCCGGGCGTCATGGTCCGCAAGTCGGTGCACGAGCCGATGCAGACCGGCTACAAGGCCGTCGACGCGATGGTGCCGATCGGCCGCGGCCAGCGTCAGCTGATCATCGGTGACCGTCAGACCGGCAAGACCGCTCTGGCCGTCGACACGATCATCAACCAGCGCGACAACTGGCGCTCGGGCGACGTGAACAAGCAGGTCCGCTGCATCTACGTCGCCATCGGCCAGAAGGGCTCGACCATCGCGTCCGTCCGCGGCGCCCTGGAAGAGGCCGGCGCCCTGGAGTACACGACGATCGTCGCCGCCCCGGCGTCCGACCCGGCCGGCTTCAAGTACCTGGCGCCGTACACCGGTTCCGCCATCGGCCAGCACTGGATGTACGCCGGCAAGCACGTCCTGATCATCTTCGACGACCTGTCGAAGCAGGCCGACGCCTACCGCGCCGTGTCGCTGCTGCTGCGCCGCCCGCCGGGCCGTGAGGCGTACCCGGGCGACGTCTTCTACCTGCACTCCCGTCTGCTGGAGCGTTGCGCCAAGCTCTCCGACGACATGGGCGCCGGTTCGATGACCGGTCTGCCGATCGTCGAGACCAAGGCCAACGACGTGTCGGCGTTCATCCCGACCAACGTCATCTCCATCACCGACGGCCAGTGCTTCCTGGAGTCCGACCTGTTCAACGCGGGCCAGCGCCCGGCGCTGAACGTCGGTATCTCGGTCTCCCGCGTCGGTGGTTCCGCGCAGCACAAGGCCATGAAGCAGGTCTCCGGCCGTCTGCGCGTCGACCTGGCCCAGTACCGCGAGCTGGAGGCGTTCGCCGCCTTCGGTTCCGACCTGGACGCCGCCTCGAAGGCTTCGCTGGAGCGCGGCAAGCGCATGGTCGAGCTGCTCAAGCAGGGCCAGTACCAGCCGATGCCCGTCGAGGAGCAGGTCGTCTCCGTCTGGGCCGGCACCACCGGCAAGATGGACGACGTCCCGGTCGAGGACATCCGCCGCTTCGAGTCGGAGCTGCTGGAGCACCTGCGCCGCGAGCGCAAGGACCTCCTCACCTCCATCGCGGACGGCGGCAAGATGTCGGACGACACGCTCGGTTCGATCGCGGACGCCATCGCCGGCTTCAAGCGCCAGTTCGAGACCTCGGACGGCAAGCTCCTGGGCGAGGACGTTCCGGCCGTCAACGTCTCCAAGTGACGACGGAAGGGACCTGACTCATGGGAGCGCAGCTCCGGGTCTACAAGCGTCGCATCCGTGCCATCACGGCGACCAAGAAGATCACCAAGGCGATGGAGATGATCGCCGCCTCGCGCATCGTCAAGGCGCAGCGCAAGGTGGCGGCGTCGATGCCGTACGCGACCGAGCTCACCCGTGCGGTGACCGCGGTGGCGACCGGTTCGAACACCAAGCACGCCCTGACCACCGAGGTCGAGGCGCCGGCCCGCGCCGCGGTCCTGCTCATCACGAGCGACCGCGGTCTGGCCGGCGGCTACTCCTCGAACGCCATCAAGCAGGCCGACCGGCTCATCGAGCGGCTGCGCTCGGAGGGCAAGGAGGTCGACAGCTACATCGTCGGCCGCAAGGGTGTCGCCTACTACGGCTTCCGTGAGCGCAAGGTCACGGACTCGTGGACCGGCTTCACCGACAGCCCGGCCTACGCCGACGCCAAGCGCGTCGCGGCGCCGCTGATCGAAGCCATCCAGGCCGACACGGCCGAGGGCGGCGTCGACGAGCTGCACATCGTCTTCACGGAATTCGTGTCGATGATGACGCAGAACGCGGTGGACGGCCGGATGCTGCCGCTGAGCCTCGAAAAGGCCGCGGAAGAGGACACCGCGAAGGGCGAGATCCTTCCGCTGTTCGAGTTCGAGCCGTCGGCGGAGGACGTCCTCGACGCCCTTCTGCCGCGCTACGTCGAGAGCCGCGTCTACAACGCGCTGCTGCAGGCCGCCGCTTCCGAGCACGCCGCCCGCCGCCGTGCGATGAAGTCGGCGACCGACAACGCCGGGGAGCTCATCAAGAGCCTCTCCCGGCTTGCCAACGCGGCCCGCCAGGCCGAAATCACCCAGGAAATCAGCGAGATCGTCGGTGGCGCGAGCGCCATGGCTGACGCGACCGCGGGGAGTGACAAGTAATGACGACCTCTGTTGAGACGGCCGCCGCCACGGGCCGCGTCGCCCGGGTCATCGGCCCGGTCGTCGACGTGGAGTTCCCCGTCGACGCCATGCCCGACATCTACAACGCGCTCGAGGTCCAGGTCTCCGACCCGGCCGAGGACGGCGCGCTCAAGACCCTGACCCTCGAGGTCGCGCAGCACCTGGGTGACGGCCTCGTCCGTACCATCTCGATGCAGCCGACCGACGGCCTGGTCCGCCAGGCCCCGGTCACCGACACGGGCACGGGCATCACCGTCCCCGTCGGTGACTTCACCAAGGGCAAGGTCTTCAACACCCTCGGTGAGGTGCTGAACTACCCGGAGGAGAACGCCAACGTCACCGAGCGCTGGCCGATCCACCGCAAGGCGCCCCGCTTCGACGAGCTCGAGTCGAAGACCGAGATGTTCGAGACCGGCGTCAAGGTCATCGACCTTCTCACCCCGTACGTCAAGGGTGGAAAGATCGGTCTGTTCGGTGGTGCCGGTGTCGGCAAGACCGTTCTGATCCAGGAAATGATCTACCGCGTCGCCAACAACCACGACGGTGTGTCGGTGTTCGCGGGCGTCGGTGAGCGTACCCGTGAGGGCAACGACCTCATCGAGGAGATGGCCGAGTCCGGCGTCATTGACAAGACGGCGCTCGTCTTCGGCCAGATGGACGAGCCCCCGGGCACCCGTCTGCGCGTCGCCCTGGCCGGTCTGACCATGGCGGAGTACTTCCGCGATGTGCAGAAGCAGGACGTGCTCTTCTTCATCGACAACATCTTCCGGTACACCCAGGCCGGTTCCGAGGTGTCGACCCTGCTCGGCCGTATGCCCTCCGCGGTGGGTTACCAGCCGAACCTGGCCGACGAGATGGGTCTCCTCCAGGAGCGCATCACCTCGACCCGCGGTCACTCGATCACCTCGATGCAGGCGATCTACGTCCCCGCGGACGACCTGACCGACCCGGCGCCGGCGACCACCTTCGCCCACCTCGACGCGACGACGGTTCTCTCCCGTCCGATCTCCGAGAAGGGCATCTACCCGGCCGTGGACCCGCTGGACTCGACGTCCCGCATCCTCGACCCGCGGTACATCGCGGCGGACCACTACGCCACGGCGATGCGCGTCAAGGGGATCCTCCAGAAGTACAAGGACCTCCAGGACATCATCGCGATCCTCGGTATCGACGAGCTGGGCGAGGAGGACAAGCTCGTTGTCCACCGTGCCCGTCGCGTCGAGCGCTTCCTGTCGCAGAACACCCACGTGGCGAAGCAGTTCACCGGCGTGGACGGTTCGGACGTCCCGCTCGAGGAGTCGATCACCGCGTTCAACGCGATCTGCGACGGTGACTACGACCACTTCCCCGAGCAGGCGTTCTTCCTGTGCGGTGGCATCGAGGACCTGAAGGCCAACGCCAAGGAGCTGGGCGTCTCCTGATCCGGTGCTCCCCGTGAGCCACCGCTGATCGACCGAGGGGGGCGGGTGTGTCCCGTCCCCCTCCCCACGCCCATTAGAATTTGACCCAACACCCGGCCGACCCGCCGGGTGGTGACCCGAGGAGCCACCTTGGCTGCTGAGCTGCACGTCGAGCTGGTCGCGGCGGACCGCAATGTCTGGTCCGGCGAGGCCACCCTTGTTGTCGCCCGCACCACGTCCGGCGACATCGGCGTCATGCCCGGTCACCAGCCGCTTCTCGGTGTGCTGGAATCGGGCCCGGTGACCATCCGTACCAGCGAGGGCGGCACGGTCGTCGCCGCGGTGCACGGCGGTTTCATCTCGTTCGCGGACAACAAGTTGTCGCTGCTGGCCGAGATCGCCGAGCTCGCGGACGAGATCGACGTCCAGCGTGCGGAGCGGGCACTGGAGCGCGCGAAGGCGGAGGCGGATGCCGCCGCCGAGCGTCGCGCTGATGTCCGGCTGCGCGCCGTGACGGGCTGAACGCCCGTCGGAGTGTGAACAGCTGAGCCCCGGAGGGAGACCTCCGGGGCCCGGCAGACCTCAGCCGCGGTCCGTGCTGGAATTTTCCAGACCGGGTCGCGGCTGAGGCGATGCAGGTCTGTTTTTTCTCATGCGTATTCGATGAGCGAGGAGGTCGGTGAAGATGCTCCTCGCTCTGCTTGTGAGCGGCCTGGTCGTCGCCCTGGTGGTGATCGGCCTGTTCGTGTTCGGTCTGCGGCGCAGACTCATCCAGCGCTCCGGCGGCACCTTCGACTGCAGTATGCGCTGGGGGGTGTCCGAGGAACCGGACGTCTCCGGCAAGGGCTGGGTGTACGGGGTCGCCCGCTACAGCGGTGACCGTATCGAGTGGTTCCGGGTGTTCTCGTACTCCCCGCGGCCGCGCCGGATGCTGGAGCGCTCCTCCATCGAGGTGCTGGCCCGCCGCGCCCCGGAGGGCGAGGAGGAGCTGGCGCTGCTGTCCGACGCCGTCGTGCTCGGCTGCCGCCACCGCGGTACGCGCCTGGAGCTGGCGATGAGCGACGACGCGCTGACCGGTTTCCTCGCCTGGCTGGAGGCGGCCCCGCCCGGCCAGCGGGTGAACGTGGCCTAGGCCCCTCGCGGGGGCTCGCGCGTGGAGAAGCCGGGGAGACGGGGGCGGACCCGTCTCCCCGGCTTCGTTCTTGTCGCCGGAGCGTGCTGCCCGAGCCGGCCCGGGCCGGTTACTGGAGCCCGGAGTGGACCGCCGTGGCGAGTTCACCGTTGGCGGTGTCGCCGCTGAACTCCCAGTAGAAGGCTCCCCTCAGGCCCTGCTGCTTGGCCCAGGTCATCTTCCCGGCGATGGTGGCGGGGGTGTCGTAGCTCCACCAGTTGCTGCCGCACTTGGCGTAGGCGGTGCCGGCGACGGTGCCGGTGACCGGGCAGCTGTTCTTGAGCACCTTGTAGTCCTCGATGCCCTGCTCGTACGTGCCCGGGGCCGGTCCGGTGGCGGTGCCGCCGGGGGCGGCCTGGGTGACGCCGGTCCAGCCGCGGCCGTAGAAGCCGATGCCGAGGTTCAGCTTCGAGCCGGGCACGCCCTTGGCCTTGAGCTTGGCGATGGCGTCGGCCGAGTTGAAGCCGGCCTGGGGGATGCCGGCGTACGAGGTGAGCGGGGAGTGCGGGGCCGTCGGGCCCTGGGCCGCCCAGGCGCCGAAGAAGTCGTAGGTCATGACGTTGTAGAAGTCGGTGTACTGCGCGGCGCCCGCGTAGTCCGCCTTGTCGATCTTTCCGCCGTCCGAGGCGTCGGCGGTGATGGCGGCGGTGACCAGGTTGTTCGCGCCGAAGCGGGTCTTCACGGCCTGCATCAGGTTCTTGAAGGCCGCCGGGCCGCTGGTGTCGCAGGACAGGCCGCAGGCGTTCGGGTACTCCCAGTCCAGGTCGATGCCGTCGAAGACGTCGGCCCAGCGCGGGTCCTCGACCAGGTTGTAGCAGGACTGGGCGAAGGCGGCCGGGTTGGCGGCGGCCTGCGGGAAGCCGCCGGACCAGGTCCAGCCGCCGAAGGACCACAGGATCTTGATGTTCGGGTACGCCTTCTTCAGCTTGCGCAGCTGGTTGAAGTTACCGCGCAGGGGCTGGTCCCAGGTGTCGGCGACGCCGTCGACGCTCTGGTCGGCGGTGTACGCCTTGTCGTAGTCGGCGTAGGAGTCACCGATGGTGCACTGGCCGTTCTGGACGTTGCCGAAGGCGTAGTTGATATGCGTGATCTTCGCCGCGGTGCCGGAGGTGACCAGGTTCTTCACGTGGTAGTTGCGGCCGTAGACGCCCCAGTTCGTGAAGTAGCCGAGCTTGACCTTGTCGCCCGGGTCCGGGGGGATCACCCCGCCGGTGGTGGTCACCGAGAGGGTGCCGGAGGAGGGGCCGGTCTGGTCGGCGGTGTCGCGGGCGGTGACGCTGTAGCCGTAGGTGGTGCCCTTGGTGAGGCCCGTGTCGGCGTACGTGGTGCCCGTGACGGTGGCGATCTTGGCGCCGTTGCGCAGGACGTCGTAGTTCTTGACGCCCTTGTCGTCCGTGGCGGGGGACCAGGACAGGCTCAGCGAGGTGTCGGCGACGTTGCTCGCGGTGGGGGTGCCGGGAGCGCCGGGGGGAGTGTCGCCGGGCTGGGTGCCGCCGTCGCAGGAGGCGCCGTTGATCTTGCAGCCGCCGGGGGAGCCGGAGCCGGAGCCGTTGAACCCGAAGCTGGCGGAGGCGCCCGGGGCCAGGGAGCCGTTCCAGCCGAGGTTCTTGGCGGTCCAGTGGGTGCCGGAGCTGGTGACGGTGGCGTCCCAGGCCGAGGTGACGGCGGTGCCCGCCGGGTAGTCCCACTCCACGGTCCAGCCGCTCAGGGGGGTGGTGCCGGTGTTCTTCACCACCCACTTGCCCTCGAAGCCGGAACCCCAGTCGGAGACCTTGGTGTACGTGGCGGTCGCCGAGGCGGCGGCCTGGGCCGGGCCGGCCAGGGCGACCAGCCCGGTGACGGGCAGGGCCAGCGTGGCGACGACCGCCGCGACCCTGGTGAAGAACCTCCCGCGCCGGGTGCGGGGTGGGGATGCTGTGCTCAAGGGTGCTCCTCCGTAGGTCCGTCGCCGCCGTGGGGCCGGCTGCGACATGGGGGTGGGACCTGCGCCGCCCGTGAGCACGCTTTGTCATGGCACGCTCACCACAGTGTTGCGGTGAGCGTAGAAAGGTCTGGACCAACCGTCAAGAGGTCTGGACCGGTGCGGGCCGCCTCCCCTCAGATCCCCAACTCCTGTGCCAGTACGGCGGCTTGCAGGCGGCTGCGCAGCTCCAGCTTGCCCAGCAGCCTGCTGACGTGCGTCTTCGCCGTGGCCTCCGCCATCTCCAACCGCTCCGCGATCTCCGCGTTCGACAGCCCCTCGCCCAGCGCGCTCAGCACCTCGCGCTCGCGCGGCGTCAGGGAGGCGACCGCCGCCGCCGTCTCCGGCGCCGGGGCGGCCCTGACCGGACGGGGCGCGGCGAACTCGGCGATCAGCCGCCGGGTCACCGCCGGGGCGATCAGGCCCTCCCCGCGCGCCACCGTCCGTACCGCCGCGATCAGCTCCGCCGCGTCCGCGTTCTTCAGCAGGAAGCCCGCTGCGCCCGCGCGCAGCGCCCCGAAGACGTACTCGTCCAGGTCGAAGGTGGTCAGCACCAGCACGTCCGCCAGCCCCTCCGCGACCACCTGCCGGGTCGCGGACACCCCGTCGAGCCGGGGCATCTGCACATCCATGAGGACGAGATCCGGCCGCAGCTCCCGCGCCAGGCGCACCGCCTCCTCCCCGTCCGGGGCCTCGCCCACCACCTCCACGTCCCCCGCGCTGCGCAGGATCAGCACCAGGCCCGCGCGCACCGCGCCCTGGTCCTCGGCCACCACCACCCGGATGGTCATCTCGCCACCCTCTCCTTCCGTGTCCTGCCCCGCCTCACGCGGGCAGCGCCGCCCGTACCCGCCACACCGCGCCCGCGCGGCCCGCCGTGAAATCCCCGCCCAGCAGCTCCGTCCGCTCCCGCATGCCGATCAGGCCGGCTCCGGAGCCGGGGGCGCGGGGCCCGCCGCGCTCCCCGAACGGCGAGTCCACCCCGACGGTGAGCAGCCCGTCCGCCCGCGCCACGCGCACCGTGACGGTGCCGGGCGCGGCGTGCTTGAGCGCGTTGGTCAGCGACTCCTGGACGATCCGGTACGCCGCCAGCTCCACCGGGGCCGCGGCCGGCTCGCCGGGGGGCCGCTCGTCGCGCAGCTCGAAGCTCAGCCCGCTGGCGGCGCCGTTCGTGCCCGCCTGGGCGACCAGGGAGTCCAGGCCGTCCAGCGAGGGCACGGCCACCGGCTCCCGCTCGCCGCCCGCGTCCCGCAGCAGGCCGATGAGCCGTCGCATTTCGGCCAGCCCCTGCACGCTGTTCTCGCGGATCACCCCCAGCGCCTCGCGGCCGGCCGCCGGGGTGTCGATGGAGAGCGCCGCCGTGGAGTGGATCGCGATGGCGGAGAGGTGGTTGGCCACCATGTCGTGCAGCTCCCGGGCCATCCGCGCCCGCTCCGCGGCCACCGCCTGGGTACGGTCCATCTCGGCCAGCAGCGCTGTCTGCTCGGCCCGCAGCCGGGCGGCCTCGGCGGCCTCGCGGTGGTTGCGCAGGGTGGCGCCGGTCAGCGCCGGGGCGAAGCTGATGATGCCGGTGACCGCGCCGATCAGCAGGGCCTGCGGGGTGCGCAGCCAGGCCACCGAGACGATGGTGACCACCACCGTGATCAGGCCGGTGGAGACCGGGAGCCGCCGGGCCATGGCGGGCTTGCCGTAGACGACGGCGGCGTACATCAGGTCGGTGAAGATGATGATGGTGGCGAGGCTGCCCACGGTGAACTGGTCGGCGACCACCCCCACGGTGCCCACCGTCGTCGTCAGCCGGGGCGCGGTCCGCCGCAGCAGCCCCAGCCCGCCGAGCACCCCGAGGGGGACCAGGGCCGCCCACGCGGGCAGCCAGTCGCGGCTGGGACTGCTGTGGACGCCGAGCGACCAGAAGGCGAGGCCCGCGGCCACACTGACCCCCGCGAGGAGGATGTCGTCGCGGTGGGGGCGCAGGCTGTTCGGGATCACGGTCCCCATCCAACAGGGTGCGGGGGACGCGTACCTCGCCGGAGCGGTGGAGCCGCGGATACATCGAAGGATGCAGGCCCGGCTGGGCCCTGGCGACGACGCGCCGGGCGGCGGCGGACGGGAGCCTTGAGGGACCGAGCAACCCGAGCGGACGGAGAGTCCTGTGATCGTCGCGCTGATCATCGCCTGTGAGATCGGCTTCTGGGTCCTGCTGGTGGCCGGGCTCGCCCTGCGCTACCTGGCGAAGATGCCCCGGCTGGGCGCGGCGGTCCTGCTGTGCGAGCCGCTGATGGAGCTGGTCCTGCTCGTCGTCACCACGATCGACCTCAGGAACGGCGCCCAGCCGGACTGGAAGCACGGCGTGGCCGCCCTCTACGTCGGCTACACCGTCGCCTACGGCCACTACACGGTGAAATGGCTCGACGGGCACGCCGCCCACCGCCTGGCCGGCGGCCCCAAGCCGCCCGGCGCCGGCTACGGCCGGGCCCGCGCCGTCCACGAGTGGAAGCTGTGGCTCCGGACCCTGCTCGCCGCCGCCGTCGGCATCGGCCTGCTCCAGGCGGCGATCTGGTACGTCGGCGACGCGGGCGACATCAGCTCGCTGCGGGGCTGGCAGGCGGCCGCCCTGCGCGTGGCCGGAATCCACGCCCTCGTCGCGCTCGGCTACACGGTGTGGCCGCCGAAGGCCCCGAAGGGCGCCGAGGGCGCTGGGGCCGCCGAGGCCGCCAAGGGTACGGAGGGAGCCGCGGGAGCCGGGGGAGCCGGCGACGAGCCCGCCCTGTCCCGTCCCGGACGCTGACCCCGCGCCCCGCGCCCCGGACCCCGTACTAGCGCTCGCCGCCCGGCACCCACAGCACGTCCCCGACCTCCTTGTTGGCCACCCGGGCCAGGATGAACAGGAGGTCGGAGAGGCGGTTGAGGTAGGTGGCGGTCAGCGGGTTCATCACCTCGCCGTGCACCTCCATCGCCGCCCACGTCGACCGCTCGGCGCGCCGGACCACCGTGCACGCCTGGTGCAGCAGGGCCGCGCCCGGGGTGCCGCCGGGGAGGATGAAGCTGCGCAGCTTCTCCACCTGCTCCAGGAAGTGGTCGCAGTCCGCCTCCAGCTTGTCGATGTAGAACTGCTCCACCCGCAGCGGCGGGTACTGCGGGTTCTCCACCACCGGCGTGCTCAGGTCGGCGCCCACGTCGAACAGGTCGTTCTGGACCCGGACCAGCACCTTCACCAGCTCCGCCGGCAGGCTGCCGAGGGCGATGGCGGTCCCGATGGCCGCGTTGGCCTCGTTGGTGTCCGCGTACGCCGAGATCCGCAGGTCGGTCTTGGCCGTGCGGCTCATGTCGCCCAGGGCGGTCGTGCCCTTGTCGCCGGTACGGGTGTAGATGCGCGTGAGGTTCACCATGCGGCCAGGGTAGACGGACCCGGCGGGGCGGTTCCCGCGACGGGTCCGGGTGAACTGCGCGGCCGGGCAGGGCTGCTGGGCCGGACCGGTGTGATGTCCGTCATCTGAGACGTGACGCGTGTTACTTCACGGTCACACCGCACCGCCCGACCGCTAGTCTCCGCCGGAGTGGCTGCGAAGCCGTGCCGTATTTGAGAACAACGAGGGGTGTGCAGTGGCTGGGAAGCTCGCCGTCATCGGTGCGGGACTCATGGGGTCCGGAATCGCTCAGGTCTCCGCTCAGGCGGGATGGGACGTCGTGCTGCGCGATGTCACCGACGCCGCGCTGACCCGGGGCACGGACGGGATCAAGGCTTCGTACGACAAGTTCGTCTCCAAGGGCAAGCTGACCGCCGAGGACGCCGAGGCGGCCCTCGCCCGCATCACGACCACCACCGACCTCGACGCCGTCGCCGACGTGGACATCGTGGTGGAGGCGGCCTTCGAGAAGATCGAGATCAAGCACGAGATCTTCCGCGCCCTGGACAAGATCGTCCGCGAGGACGCCATCCTCGCCTCCAACACCTCCGCCATCCCGATCACCAAGATCGCGGCCGTGACGGAGCGTCCGGAGCGCGTCGTCGGCGCCCACTTCTTCTCGCCCGTCCCGATGATGCAGCTCTGCGAGCTGGTCCGCGGCTACAAGACGAGCGACGAAACCCTCGCCACCACCCGGGCGTTCGCCGAGTCCGTCGGCAAGACCTGCATCGTCGTCAACCGCGACGTGGCCGGCTTCGTGACGACCCGTCTGATCTCCGCGCTGGTCGTCGAGGCCGCCAAGCTCTACGAATCGGGCGTGGCCACCGCCGAGGACATCGACATCGCCTGCAAGCTGGGCTTCGGGCACGCCATGGGCCCGCTGGCCACCGCCGACCTCACGGGCGTGGACATCCTGCTGCACGCCACCAGCAACATCTACACCGAGTCCCAGGACGAGAAGTTCGCGCCGCCGGAGCTCATGCGCCGCATGGTGGACGCCGGGGACTTCGGCCGCAAGAGCGGTCAGGGCTTCTACAAGCACTGAGCTCACGCGGGCCCCTGAGCGCCGCCGTTCGAATGCCCTTCACCCGTCAGGGTGAATTAGGTATCGGTTCGCTCACGGTCGGCAACTTCCCTGCCCGCGCGGCAGTCAGTTGCAGTGAGAGTTGCCGACCAGGACCAAGTGGAATCACTACGTAGGCAGTACCGCCGGGAGTACACATGCACATCAGGGGCGACCACGCCGAACTGGCCGTCGGGGGCCGCCTCGACGTGCGCAGCGCGGCGGACGCCCGTACGGTCCTCCACTCCGCCCTCGACGACGGCACCGGCGACCTCGTGCTCGACCTCACCGCGCTCGACTCCTGGGACGCCACCGGGCTCGGCGTGATCATGGGCGCGCACCGCCGGGCCGGCCGTACCGGGCGCCGCCTCGTACTGCGCGGCGTGCCGCCGCAGATGCAGCGGCTGCTCGTCGCCACCCGCCTGCACCGCATCCTCGCGATCGAAGGCGGCCTGGAGGCGGAATCGCTGCCCCGGGTCTGACCGGCCCGCCGGTGAACTCCGCATTTCCGGCCGAAACGTAACGGTCCGGGGGTGATCGCGCCCCGGTGGGTTTCCCGCACGACCGGCCACGGTCTAGGGTTCGGGCGGAAACCGGAACCAGTGGCGACAGCGGGAGCGCGACGGCCGGGCGGTACGACGGCGAGGCGCGCGGCCCGCGATCGGGGGACTGGGTCATGGACCGTACACACGGGCAGAACGTGCCGACGGGACCGGACGAGCGGTCCGCGGACGGCCCCGCGGCGCCCGCCGCCACCCCGCCCGCGGGGCAGCAGCCCGCCCGGGTCGTCACCCTCACCGCCGGGGACCACACCCTCACCGTCAACCCCGTCGACGGCAGCGAGATCGAGCCCCTGCGCCCCGACGCCGAGCGCCCCCGCCCGGCGAAGCGGACCCCGGCCGGGCGCCGGGCCCGCGAGGCCGCCGCCCGCCCGCCCGTTGCCCCCGGCGGCGCGATACCCGCCCGGCCCCTGCTCGAACGCGCCGAGGAACTGGAACGGCTCGTCCGCCTCCTGGGCCGCGGCCGCTCCGTCCGCCTCACCGGCCCCGCCGGCTCCGGCCGCAGCACCCTGCTCGACGCCGTGGCCCTGCGCTGCGGCGCACTCGCCCCCGACGGCCTCGTCCGCCTCAGCGGCCACGGCCACCAGCAGCCCGGCGAACTCCTCCACGCGCTCTACGCCGCCGTGTACGAGGCCCCGCAGGAGCGCCCCGGCCAGGACGAGCTCCTGGCCCGCGTCCGCGAGATCGGCGCCGTCGTCCTCCTCGACGACCTGGAGATGGGCGGCCCCGCCCTCGACGAACTGCTCCACGCCACCCCCGAATGCGCCTACCTGCTGGCCGCCACCCCCGCGACCCGCGCCCCCTCCGACGACTCCCACATCGAGGAGGTCTTCCTCGGCGGGCTGAGCCGGGCCGGCTGCCTGGAACTGCTGGAGACGGGCCTCGGCCGCCCCCTGACGGACGAGGAGACCGCCTGGGCGGGGGACCTCGCCTTCGCCTCCGAGGGGCTGCCGCTGCGCTTCGTACAGGCCGCGGCGCTGCTGCGGCAGCGCGACGAGCTCAACCGCACCGACGAGGAGGACGACGGCGAGGAGCCCGGCGTCTTCGAGGAGCGCCCGCGCGACGGCGTCCACGTCCCCCTGCCGACGCTCGCCGAGGGCGCGGCCCCCGCCGAGCTGCTGGCCTCCCGGGTCAGCGAGTCGGCCCGCGCGGCCCTGCGTACCGCCTGCGCGCTCGGCGGCGAACTGCCGCACCACGCGCACCTGCCCGCGCTGGTGGGGGACACCCACGCCGACACCGCGGTCGCGGAACTGCTGGCCTGCGGCCTGCTCACCCCCGTCGGCACCCGCTACCGGCTGGCCTCCGGCGTGGCCCGCCAGCTGGAGGACGCCGCCTACGGGGACACCGCCGCGGAGGAGGCCCGTACGGCCGCCCGGCACTACGTCTGGTGGACCGGGCACGCCTCGGTGCTCCCGGAGCGGGTCGCGGCCGAGGCGGACGCGGTGCTCGCGGCACTGGCGGGCGCGGACGTGGTGGCCGCGGTACTGCTGGCCCGTACGGCGGCGCCGGCCTTCGCGGCCTCCCTGCACTGGGAGGCGTGGGAGCGGGTGCTGCGCTCGGGCGCGGAGGCCGCGCGCAAGGCGGGGGAGGTCGCCGAGCAGGCGTACTTCCACCACGAGCTGGGGGTGCTGGCGCTGTGCGAGGGGCGGGTCGACCGGGCCCGCACCGAGCTGGAGACCTCGATCGGGCTGCGCGGCGCGCTGGCCGACAAGCGGGGGACGGTCGCGGGGCGGCGGGCGCTGGCCCTGGTCGTGGACCGCGAGAAGGCCGGCGTGTCCGCCTCCCCGCCCCTCCGCCTCGCGGCTCCCGCCACAGGCCCGGAGGCCGCTACGACGGCCCTCCCGACGGCGGAGACCACCGCCGAGGCGGCCGCCCCGACGGCCCCGCTGCCGAAGGCGACCGCCCCGACGGCTCCGCTGCCGAAGGCGGCTGAGCCGACGCCGTTCCCGAAGGTGACCCCGCCTGCCGCTGCGACGAACCCGCTGCCGAAGGCCGCTGACCCGACGGCCCCGCTGCCGAAGACGCCCGCGCCGACACCGTTCCCGCAGGTGAACCCGCCTGCCGCTGCGACGGAGCCGCTGCCGAAGGCTGCCGCGCCGACGCCGTTCCCGAAGGTGACCCCGCCTGCCACTGCGACGGAGCCGCTGCCGAAGGCTGCCGCGCCGACACCGTTCCCGCAGCTGGCTCCGCCCGCCGGTGCGACCACCCCGCAGCCGGCCGGTGCCGAGCCGACGACGCCGTTCCCGAAGGTGACCTCGTCCGCCGGGCCGACCGCGCCGCTGCCGAAGGCGGGCGCGCCCCTGCCGCCCGCCGGGGGCGGCGTGGAGGCCGGGCCGGCCGGGGCGGCGGCGTCGCGGCTGCGGAAGGATTCGGCCGTCTCCGAGGCGGCCGTGAACCGTGTGGCGCCCGTGACCCCCGTCTCCTCCGAAGCGGTGACCCGGATGACCCCCGTGGTGCCCGTGACCGAGCGCCCGGAGCCGCCCTCCGCGCTCTCCGACGTCTTCGCGGACGCCTTCCCGCTCTCCCCGCAGCCCGCCCCGCCCACCACCCGCGTACCCCTCGTCGCCCCCGCCCCGCCCGCCCGCGCCCCGGGCCGCCGCCGGCGCGCGCTGCTCGCCGTCGCGGGGGCGCTGGCGGTGGTCACGCTGGGCACCGTCGTGAGCCTCGCCATGAGCTCGTCGGACCCCGAGGACACCGCCCCGCCCGCGGACGGCCCCGCCGTGTCCTCCACCCCGGCGGCCTCGGCCGCGCCCACCACCGTCCAGCAGAACAGCGGGAACGATCCTGCACCGGAGCCGCCCGTGACCGCGCCCTCCGAGGCCGGCACCACCCCCGAGGCGAGCGCCGCCGCGCCCTCGCCCGGCCGCACCCCGGGCCGGACCCCCTCCCGCCGCCCCTCCACCGGCCCGTCCAACTCCCCGCGCCCGGGCACCCCTTCGCCCGCGCCGACCACCGCGGACCCGAGCCCGACGCCCACGGACACCGGCGAGGCCAGCCCCACGGCCACCGCCCCCACCGGACCGGGCACGGCCACCGCGACCGGGGCCACCACGGCCCCGTAGCCGCCGGGAACACACAGAAGGCCCCGTCCGCTCCCGGACGGGGCCTTCGTACGCGCGCCCGCGCGCCGGACGGGCTCAGAACAGCCGGAGCTTGTCGTCCTCGATGCCGCGCAGCGCGTTGTAGTCCAGCACCACGCAGTCCATCCCGCGGTCCGTCGCGAGCACCCGCGCCTGCGGCTTGATCTCCTGCGCCGCGAACACCCCGCGCACCGGGGCCAGATGCGGGTCGCGGTTGAGCAGTTCCAGGTAGCGGGTCAGCTGCTCGACGCCGTCGATCTCACCGCGCCGCTTGATCTCCACGGCCACCGTCGCGCCCGATGCGTCCCGGCACAGGATGTCCACGGGCCCGATCGCGGTCATGTACTCGCGCCGGATCAGGGTGTAGCCCTCGCCCAGGGTGTCGATGCGGTCCGCCAGCAGCTCCTGGAGGTGCGCCTCCACGCCGTCCTTGATCAGACCGGGGTCGGTGCCCAGCTCGTGGGAGGAGTCGTGGAGGACTTCTTCCATGGTGATGATGAGCTTCTCGCCCGCCTTGTTGACGACCGTCCACACCCCGGCCTCGTCCCCGCTCCCCTCCTTGAGGGTGCACGGCGGCGACATCCAGTTGAGCGGTTTGTACGCGCGGTCGTCCGCGTGGATCGAGACACTGCCGTCGGCCTTCACGAGGATCAGACGGGGTGCCGAGGGCAGATGGGCGGTGAGCCGGCCCGCGTAGTCGACGGAGCAGCGGGCAATCACGAGACGCATGGTCGGCAACGCTACTCGACCTACGGCCCTCCACGCGATTCGCCCCTGAAAGCCCCGTTCGCCGATGGCGCGTTGTATGCGCATTCTCCTGGTGCGTCACCCTTGGGACGCCTACCGTGGTGAGCGGGAGGTTGCGGTGCGTGCACGCTGCGTCGTCACCTCCTTCCCTGCCCGTAAGACTCCGGCAACCCGAACGGCCGGGGTCGCGAGAGGAGAACCCATGTCGCTCGACGTCTCACCGGCCCTACTCGAACAGGCCGAGCGAGGCGAGGTCGACGAAGCCGCATTCGTCGACTGCGTCCGGACCTCCCTGCCCTTTGCATGGGAGATGATCAGCTCGCTGGTGGCACAGCTGAAGGTGGACGGCGGAGAGTTCGCCGACAACCAGACGCCGCCGCCGGACGAGCAGGCGCGCGGGCAGCTGCTGCGCGCGCTCGCGAGTGACGCGATACGCGGTGCGCTGCAGCGGCACTTCGGCGTGCGCCTGGCCTTCCAGAACTGTCACCGGGTGGCGGTCTTCCCGCTGGATCCCTCGGTGGACGACCGCCTGGCCAAGTTCACTTCCATCCGCGGCCAGCTGCTCAACCAGTCCCCGGAGCTGCGGGACTGCTGAGCAGGGCCGTTTTCGGTGGTCTCAGCCGAGACGGGGCAGGACCTCGACGCCCAGCCGTCGTACGTTCTCCTCCGTCGCGGCGAGATCACCGGAGCCCTCCGTCATCAGGGCGAAGCGCGTGATGCCCGTCCGCTCGGCCGTGGCCGCCAGCCGGTCCGCCGCCAGCTCCGCCGTGCCCACCGGGTGCAGGTCGCACAGCAGTTCCGTGTAGGCGACCGGATCCCGCATCGCGCGTACCCGGCCGTCCACGGTCACATGCGCGTCCAGCCCCTGCCGCAGCCAGCCCGGCATCGCCTTCATCAGCGCCTCGCGCGCGTCCGCGGTGCTGTCCGCGATCTGGCACACGCCGGCGGAGACGTGCCCGGCGGCGGCCACCCGCTCGCGCGGGTGCCCGGCCGCCAGCGCCGTGCTCCGCCACAGCGCGACCATCTCCGCCTTGTTCTCGTCCCCGCAGTGCATGCCGAGCAGCATCGGCAGGCCCCGCTCCGCCGCCGTCCGGACCGACGCGGGCGAGGTGCACGCCACGATGACCTCCGGGCCCGTCCCGTCCCCGTCCAGCGCCTCCGAGGGCCGCGGTACGACGGCCACCTCGCGGAAGGCGTACCGCTCGCCGGCGGCGCCCACCCGGGCCTCGGAGAGCCACCGCCGCAGCAGGTCCAGTGCCTCCGGGAAGCCGTTCTCGTAGGCGTCGAGGCCGCCCCCGAAGACCTCCAGGTCCACCCAGGGCCCGCCGCGGCCCACCCCCAGCGTGAAGCGCCCGCCCGAGGCCAGGTGCAGCAGGGCCGCCTGCTCCCCGAGGGCGACCGGGTGGGTGCTCGGCAGCACGCTCACCGCCGTGCCCACCCGCAGCCGCCTGGTCCGGCCCAGCAGCAGCCCCGCGAGGGTCGCGGCCGAGGGGCAGACCCCGTACGGCACGAAGTGGTGCTCGGCGAGCCACACCGAGTCGAGCCCCGCCTCCTCGGCCACCTCCGCCGTCCGCACCGCCCGGTGCAGTGCCTCGCCCTGTCCCTGGCCCGGGAACTGGGCAGCCAGTACAAACGCTCCTACGCGCATCGCCTTAATCCTCCTCGCGGCTGACGCGGCCTCCCCCAGGTGGACCGGTTCTTCCTATGGCAACAACGTCTGACACGTGCCAAAGGCACGGGCTGACACGAAAGTTATTGGGATTGTCTGGCCAGTCCTCGACGGTGGGCCGGCCGCCCTCCGGCCACCCTGCGGGTAGCGGGGCTCGCTGCGCGTAGTCTGGAAGAAAGTCACTGCCGTCCGCCCCTCCGTGAGGTATACGTGTCACCGCGCAACAACCGCCCCAGGGGCGGCGAGAACCCGGACGACCGCCCCGGTGCCGGTCTGGACCGCTTCGGCCTGGAGCGCACCGAGGAGTACCAGGGCGAGGACTGGAAGGTCCGGCACGTCGCGGGGGCCAGCGCCGCGGGCAAGCGCTACCGCTGCCCCGGCTGCGACCAGGAGATCCCCTCGGGCACCCCGCACCTGGTGGCCTGGCCCGAATACGGCGGCGTGGACGACCGCCGCCACTGGCACAAGGCGTGCTGGAACGCGAAGGACCGCCGCACCTCGAAGGTGCAGCGGTCCCGCAACGCGCCGCGCTACTGAGACCCGCCGGGGTCAGACGTCCCGGCGGCCCGTGAGCACGTAGGAGGCGGCCGCCGCCCCGCCGGCCACCACCACGATCAGCGCCAGGTGCGAGTAGACGCTCGGCGTCGGGCCCAGGTCCCCGCCCTCGGCGACGCCGAAGAGCTGGCTCAGCGCCACCGGCACGTTGTACTGGAGGATGGTCCGGCTCAGCGGCGCGAACGTCTCCCACATGGTGAGCATCCCGCCGATCACCGGCGGCAGCGTGACCAGCCCGATCATCATCGCGATGGCTCCGGCCGCATGCCGCACCAGCGCGCCGATCGCGAGGGCGAGCACCCCGAGCAGGGTGACGTAGAAGCAGCCCAGCAGCGCCCGGAACCACTCGTGGCTCGCGTGCGGGCCGGCCGCGGCCCCGCCGTGCGCGAGCGCCGCCGTGATCCCGACGAGGAACACCGACAGGGCCGTGACGACGAAGGCCGTGGCGCTGAATACCAGGTACTTCGCCGTCAGCACCCGGTAGCGGTCCGGGGCGGCGGTGAAGGTGGTCCGCACCAGCCCGGTGCCGTACTCCGAGGTGATGGTGAGCACGCCGAGCACCATCACCGCGAGCTGCCCGACCAGCAGGCCGAAGAGCGCGGGGGTGGTGAAGGAGATCGACTGGTAGTTCTCGTCGGTGGTCTGCGCGACGACCGCCAGCCCGACCCCGACCACCGTCACCACCAGGGCGCCGAGCGTGAACAGGGTGGAGCGGATCGAGACCAGCTTGGTCCACTCCGAGGCGATCGCGTGCCCCAGGTGCGGCCGCGCCGCGGGGAGGGGGGAGGTGTAGCCACCCTGCTCCGGGGTCGTGGTCGTCGCGGTCATCGGCTGTCCTCGGGGGTGTGCGGGGCGCTGCCGGCGAGCTCGCCGGGACTGCTGGGCATCAGGAAGGGCTGCCCGCCCTCGCCGGGCGGCGGGGGAGCGAAGAAGCCCGTGCGCGGGACCTCCGGCGCGGCCGGTTCCTCCCAGGCGGGCAGGGAGAGCGGGTCGGCCTCCCAGAGCTCGGCCCGCGGGTCGTCGGTGGAGGTGTACTCGACGGCGGACTGCGTCATCCGCATGTACGCCTCCTCCAGCGAGGCCCGGTGCGGCGACAGCTCCCAGAGCCGTACGCCGGCCCCGTGCGCGAGATCCGAGATACGGGGCAGCTCCAGCCCGGTCACGCGCAGTGCGCCGTCGGGCTCCTGGAGGACCCGGCCGCCCGCCCGGGTGAGGGCCGTACCCAGTGCCTCCCGGCCATCGGGGTCGGTGTCGGCCGCGCGCACCCGAGCGAATCCGGCCGAGTTGTGCGCGATGAACTCCTGGGTGCCCATGTCGGCCAGCAGCCGCCCCCGCCCGATGACGATCAGGTGGTCCGCGGTCAGCGCCATCTCGCTCATCAGGTGGGAGGAGACGAAGACGGTGCGGCCCTCGGCGGCGAGCCGGCGCATCAGGTTGCGGACCCAGAGGATGCCCTCCGGGTCCAGTCCGTTGACCGGTTCGTCGAAGAGCAGCACCTGGGGGTCGCCGAGCAGCGCGGTGGCGATGCCGAGCCGCTGGCCCATGCCGAGCGAGAAGCCCTTCGTACGCTGCCGGGCGGCGTCCTGGAGGCCGACCACCGCCAGCACCTCGTCCACCCGCTTCTCCGGGATGCCGGAGAGCTGGGCGACGGAGAGCAGGTGCGTGCGGGCCCGGCGGCCGCCGTGCACGGCCTTGGCGTCGAGGAGGGCGCCGACGTGCCGCTGGGCGTTGGCCAGCTCCCGGAAGGGGGAGCCGTTGATCGTGACCTGGCCGGAAGTGGGCCGGTCCAGGCCGAGGATCATGCGCATGGTGGTGGACTTCCCGGAGCCGTTGGGCCCCAGGAATCCCGTGACGTGACCCGGCTTGACCTGGAAGGACAGCTGGTCGACGGCGGTCTTGGCGCCGTAGCGCTTGGTCAGGCCGACTGCCTCGATCATCTTTCTGCCCCTTACCAGGCCGGGACGGCTTTCGCCCGCGTAAGGGTTAAGAGGATAACGAGATTCCCATGGTTCCGTACCTGGCCGAATCCCTGATGATTCCCTGAGACCGACCCGGGGATCGCCCGGAGGGGCGGGAGAGAGCCCGGGAGGGTCCGGGCGTCGTGCTCAGGCGTCGCGCTTCCTGAGGACGAGGTAGCCCCCGATCACCGAGGCGGCCACCCACAGCAGCATGATCCCGAAGCCGCCCCAGGGCCCGTACGGGGTGGTGCCGCTGTCCATGCCCTCGGGCACCACCTGCATGATCTTGGATCCGGCCTGGTCGGGGAGGTACTGGCCGACCTTGCGGGTCGCGGAGACCGCTCCCAGGATGTTGGAGATCAGCAGGAAGAACGGCACCAGGATGCAGATCGCCAGGACCGAGCTGCGCAGGATCGCCGTCGCGCCCATCGAGAACAGCGCGATCATCGCCATGTAGAGGCCCGCGCCGACGACGGCGCGCAGCACGTTGTCCTCGCCGAGGCCGATGCTGCGGTCGCCCAGGATGGCCTGTCCGAGGAAGAAGGACAGGAAGCTGGTCACCAGGCCGACCACCAGGGCCAGGACGGTGGCGACGGTGAGCTTGCCCAGCAGGAAGGTGCCACGCGCCGGCACCGCGGCCAGGGAGGTGCGGATCATGCCGGTGCTGTATTCGGTGCCGACCACGAGCACACCGAAGACGATCATCGCCAGCTGGCCGAGGACCATACCGGCGAAGCTGGTGAGGGTCGGGTCGAAGGTGATCTGCTGCTCGCGGGGCATGTCGTCGAAGGTCGCGTTCGCGGCGGCGCAGAGCGCGGCGCTGATCCCGACCGTGACCACGAGGGCGGCCACGAGGGTCCAGGTGGTGGAGGCGACGGTGCGGATCTTGGTCCACTCGGAGCGGAGGACGGCGGGGAAGGAGGCCATGGTCACTCGCCGCCCTTGCGCCGCGACTCGAAACCGGCGCCCCAGGCGGGGACGTCGGCGGGCCGGGCCGGGTTGTCGGCGGCCCCGCCCGGTGCGGGTGGTGCGCCTGGGGTGCCGGGTGCGCCCGGGGTGCCCGGGGCGTGGGCGTGGTACTCGACGGAGTCCGCCGTCATCCGCATGAACGCTTCCTCCAGTGACGCCCGTTGCGGGCTGAGTTCGTGCAGCACGATCCGGTGGCGGGCGGCCAGCTCACCCAGCTGCTCCGCACTCACCCCGTCGATCTCCAGCGCGCCGGTCGCCGGGACGGCGACGGCGTCGATGCCCTCCGCGTGCAGCAGGTCCTTCACCTGCTCCTGCTGCGGGGAGCGCAGCCGGACGTAGGTGCGCGAGTTCTGCTGGATGAACTCGGCCATCGTCGTGTCCGCCAGCAGCTTTCCCTGGCCGATGACGACCAGGTGCTCCGCCGTCAGGGCCATTTCGCTCATCAGGTGGGAGGAGACGAAGATCGTGCGGCCCTCCGCCGCGAGCCCCTTCATCAGATTGCGGATCCAGAGAATGCCCTCGGGATCCAGGCCGTTCACCGGCTCGTCGAACATCAGGATCTTCGGGTCGCCCAGCAATGCGGCGGCGATTCCGAGCCGTTGGCCCATGCCCAGCGAAAATCCTTTGGACTTCTTCTTCGCGACGGGCGTCAGGCCGACGAGATCCAGTACCTCGGTCACCCGGCGTTCCGGGATCCGATTCGACTGGGCGAGGCAGAGAAGGTTGTTGTATGCACTTCGGCCACCGTGCATCGATTTCGCGTCAAGAAGTGCGCCGACGTATTTCAACGGTTCCGGGAGTTCCCGGTAGTGCCGGCCGTCGATCCGCACCGACCCGGAGGTCGGGTTGTCGAGGTCGAGCATCATGCGCATCGTTGTGGACTTGCCCGCCCCGTTGGGGCCGAGGAAACCGGTCACCACCCCCGGTCTGACCCGGAAGCTGAGGTGGTCCACGGCGGTCGTCGTGCCGAATCGTTTGGTGAGTCCCTCGAGCTCGATCATGCGGCCACGCTAGAACGCCCGAGGGCCCTACGCCACCTCGAACGGGTGACATAGGGCCCTCGAAAAACCGGGCTTCCGCGCCGCCGGCGCCGGGCTCGGGAGCCGGGCGTCCGTACTAGCGGGTCTGCTGCGCCGGGACGCCGCGGGTGACCGGCTCGTCGTCCACGATCGGGTTGGCCGCCGCGACGGCCGCGCCGGTCAGCGTCGCCAGCATCTCGCGGACGTTGGTCAGCTGCGCGTTGATCGAGTCGCGGCGGTTGGTGAGCGCCGCCAGCTCGCGCTCGGACTCGCTGCGGATGCGGTCGGCCTTGGCGTTGGCGTCGGCCACGATGTCCTCGGCCTGGCGCTGCGCGGTCTCCACCGTCTGACGGGCCCGGCGCTCCGCGTCCGTACGCAGCTTCTCGGCCTCCAGGCGCAGCTGCTCGGCGCGGTGCTCGATCTCCGCGAGGCGCTTCTCGGCCTTGGCCTGACGCGAGGCCAGGTCGCGCTCGGACTGCTCACGGCGCTTGGCCAGGTTGGTCTCGAAGTCCGCGGCGGCCTGGGCGGCCTTGGCGCGGGTCTCCTCGAAGAGCGCGTCGGCCTCCTCGCGCTTGGAGGCCGCGTCCTTCTGGGCCTCGGCGCGCAGCGTCGCCGCGTCTCCCTTGGCCTTCTCGACGATGCGGACGCCCTCGTCCTCCGCCTTCGTCTTGCGGTCGGCGGCGAACGACTCGGCGTCGTTGCGCACCTGCTGGGCGGCCGACTCGGCCAGCTCGCGGTGCTGCTCGGCCGCGCGGCGGGCCTCCTCGCGCAGGTCCTTCGCCTCCTCCTCGGCCAGCCGCAGGATCTTCTCGACCCGGGCGCCGAGACCCGCGTACGACGGCTCCGCGTCGCTCACCTGGGCCTGGGCGTTCTGCGTTTCGAGATGCAGTTCCTCGATGCGCTTTTCCAGAGAGTTGATACGGCCAAGGGCGCTGTCGCGGTCGGAGACCAGCTTGGTAATGCGGTCGTCCACCTGACCGCGGTCGTAACCACGCCGCACGAGCTCGAAGCCGAAGGGGGAGTGAGAGTCGCTCATGGGGTTCCTGTCGAATGAGACCGGTGAGGTGCTACGTGAGGTGTTAAGGGGAATCCTAGGCGCCCAGACGGCGTGTCATCGAGTCAATCCCCGTTTGATCTGGACAATGACACCCCTTTTGAGTGGCAAGGCGGCGGATTGCTTGTCACCCGTTCGCCTGAACCTCCATCAGGTGGACACATCCCTCGGCCCGTGGCTAGCTGTCCGACGACTTGCCACCCGAACGAGTGGATCCCGCTGTCGCTCCGGCCTTCACACCCCCCGCGCCCTGACCGCCGACAGCCGGCTTTCCGCCGCCCGAAGGCGCCTCGAATGATTCCAACGCCTCAAGAACGTCCTGGACACGGGAGATCTCCCCCTGAATGTCCTGCCGCCTGCGCACCAGGACCTCCAGCTCGCGCCGGCCCTCCTCGACCAGCCGCTCCGCCTCCGCCTTCGCCTCCGCGAGGGCCTTCTCGGCCTGCCGGGCCAGGTCGGCCTTCTTCTGCTCGGCCTCCTTGAGCAGCGCCTCCGCCTTGCGCACCGCGGCGATGCGGACCTTGCTCGCCTCGCTGCTCGCGTCCGACACCAGCTCCTTGGCCTTGGCCTCGGCCTCCACGCTCTGCTCGGTCGCCGCGCGCACCAGCTTGTCCACGCGCTCACCGGCCGACTTCATCTGCTCGGCCGACTCCCGGCGGGCCCGCTCGTGCAGCTCCTCGACCTCGCCCTCGACGCGGCCGCGCAGCTCCTCCGCCCGCTCCCTTATGGCGGCGGCGTCGCTCCGCGCGCCCACCAGCAGCTCGTCCGCGTCCGTACGGGCCTTCTCCACCAGCGAGTTGCCCTCGACGGTGGCCTCCGAGGTGATCCGCGCGGCCTCCTTGCGGGCCGCGTCGACCATCGCGTCGGCCTGCTCCTCGGCCGCCGTGGTGGCGGCGAGGGCCTGCGCCTGCGCGTCGGCGGTGAGCTTGTCGGACTCCACCGCCGCCTCCGTGATGAGCCGGTCCACCTGCTCCGCGGCCTCGCTGCGGCGCTTGTTGGCCTCCTCGCGGGCCTCGTCGAGCAGCCGCTCGGACTCGGTGCGCGCCTCCGTACGCTGCCGCTCCGCGGCCGCCGCGGCCTCCGCCTTGACCCGCTCGGCCTCCTGCCGGGTCCGGGTCGCGCGCTCCTGCGCCGAGGACAGCGCCTCGGAGGCGTCCGCCCGCAGCCGCTCGGCCTCCGACGCGGCCTCGCCCACCGTGCGTTCGTTGTCCTTGCGGGTCAGCTCGGTGAGCTTGTCGCCCTCCGACACCGCCTCCGCGATGAGCCGGTCCGCCTGCTCGGCCGCCTCGGTGCGCAGCCGGTTGGCCTCCGCGCGCGCCTCGTCCAGGGTCTGCTCGGCGTCCCGCTCGGCCCCGGCCAGGGTCTCGTTCGCCGCGACCGTGACACGGTCCGCCTCCGCGGTGGCCTCGCCGATGATCCGGCCGCCCTCCGCGCGGGCCTCGGCCAGTACCTCCGCCGCCTCGGCGCGCGTCCGGTCGGCCTCGGCCGCCGCCTCCCCGACGGTGGCCTCGTTGGCCACGCGGGTCTCGTCGATCAGCCGGTCGCCCTCGGCACGCGAGTCGACCATGATCTTCGCCGCGTCCCGCTCGGCGCTCGCCAGGGTCTCGGCGGCCTGCGCCTTGAGCCGGGCCGCCTGCGTGGTCAGCCGCTCGGCCTCGGCCGCGGCCTCGCCCACGGTGGCCGCGTTCGCCGCGCGGGTCTCCTCCGTCAGCCGCTCCGCCTCCGCGGCGGCCTCCGTGATGAGGTGGTCCACCTGCTCCGCGGCCTCGGTGCGCAGCCGGTTGGCCTCCGACCGGGCCTCGTCCAGCGTGCCCGCCGCCTCGATGCGGGTGGCCTCCGCGAGCTCGGCCGCCTCGGTGGTGATCCGCTCGGCCTCCGCCTCGGCCCCCGAGACCGTGGCCGCGTTCGCGGTGCGGGTCTCCTCGACCAGCCGTTCGGCCTCCGCCAGCGCCTCGGCCGTGATCCGGGCGCCCTCGGTGCGCGAGGCGTCCAGGGACTCCGCCGCCTCGCCGCGGATGCGGTTGGCGTCGTCGCGGGCGTCGGCCCGGGTGCGCGAGGCGTCCCGCTCGGCCGCGGCCAGCGCGTCCGTGGCCTCCGTACGCACCCGCTGCGCGTACTCGGCGGTGTCGGCGCGCAGCTGCTCCGCCTCGGCGATCGCGTCGCCGACCGTGCGCTCCGCCAGGGCCTTCGCCGCGTCCGTCTCGGCCCGCGCCTCGCTGCGGATGCGCAGGGCGTCCGCGGCGGCCCGCTCCCGCTCCTCGTGGGCGTCGGCGCGGACCCGTCCGGCCTCCTCCTCGGCCTCGGTCCGCGTCCGCTCCGCCACGTGCTCGGCGGCGCTGCGCAGCCCGGCGATCTCCTCCTCGGCCTGCTCGTGCAGCCCGGCCACGGAGTCCCGTACCTGCTGGGCGGTGGCCTCCGCCGCCGACACCAGCTCCGCCGCGCGGCGCTCGGCCTCCTCGGTCAGGCGGGCCGCCTCGGCCTGCGCCTCCTCCGAGCGGCGGCGGGCCGCGGCCAGCAGCTCCTCGCTCTGCTCGCGGGCCTGCGCCCGCTCCTGGTCGGCGTCGGTCCGGGCCGACGCCAGGGTCTCCTCGGACTCCCGGCGGCGCCGGGCGGCCTCCTCCTGGGCGGCGGCCAGCGCCTCCGCGGCCTCCGCGGCGACCCGCTCGGCCGCCGCCTTGGCCTCGGCGCGCAGCCGGTCCGCGGTCTCCTGGGCCTCCGAGCGCACCCGCTCGGCCTCGGCCTCGGCCTCGCCGCGCAGCCGTACGGCGACCTGCTCGGCCTCGGCGCGCGTCCGGCCGGCGTCCTGCGCGGCCTCCGTGCGCAGCTGGTCGGCCTCCGCCTCCGACTGCGTCTGGAGGGTGCGGATGCGCTCCGCCGACTCGGCGCGCAGCCGGTCGCTCTCCTCCGTCGTCTCCCGGCGGATGCTCTCCGCCGCCGCGCGGGCGTCGCGCAGGGTCTGCTCCGCCGTCGCCAGGCGGCCCTCGGCGTCCGTGTGCAGCCGTACGAGTTCCTCGTCGGCCTCGGCCCGCCGGGCGGCCAGCGCCTGCTCGGTCTCCTCGCGCCGCGCCAGCGCCGCCGCGTCCGCCTCGGCGCGTACCGCCTCGGCCTGCTCCTCGGCCTCGGCGCGCAGCCGCTCGGCCTCGGCGCGGGTCCGCTCCAGGGTCTCCTCGGCCTGCTTGCGCAGGGTGCCGGCCCGCTCCACGGCCTCGGCGCGGACCCGCTCGCTCTCGGTGGTGGCGCCGCCGCGCAGCTCGTCCGCGTCCGCCTTGGCCTTGCCGAGCAGTTCCTCGGCGGTCTTGGCGGCCTCCTCGATCTGCTGGACCGCCTCGCGGCGGGCCTCGCCGCGGATCCGCTCGCCCTCGGCGACGGCCTCCGCGCGCAGCTGCTCGGCCTCGCCGCGCAGCCGCCGGGCCTCCTCCTGGAGCTCGACCGTACGGGCCCGGTACTCCTCGGTGTCGTCCTTCGCGGCGCCCTTGAGCTCGTCCGCGGTCGCCGCGGCCTGCAGGCGCAGCCGATCGGCCTCCGCCTCGGCCTCGCGGCGCATCCGCTCGGCCTCCTCGGACGCCGAGCGGGTGGTGGCCCGGGCGTCCTCCGACGCCTTGTTGAGGATGTCCTCGGCGGTACGGGCGGCCTTCGCGAGCTGCGCGGCCATGTCCTCGGCCGCGGCGGTACGGGCCTGCTCGCCCGCCTCGGTGCGCTGCCGCTCGGCGTCCGCGCGGGCGTCGGCGAGGGCCTGCTCGGCCTCGGCCTTGAGGAGTTCGGCCTCCTTGGTGGCCTGGCCGACCAGCCGGGCGACCTGCTCCTTGGCGGTGCGGGTGCGCTGCTCGTTGACCGACTCGGCCGATGCCAGCTGCCGGGCGGCGCTCTCCTTGGCCCCGGCGAGGACCTTCTCGGCCTCGGCGCGCGCCTCGCGCAGCGCCGAATCGGCCTCCTGCACACGGGACTCGGCCAGCCGGCCGAGGTCCAGGGTCTGCTGCCGGGTCTGCTCGGCCTCGGCGGAGGTGGTCGTCCGCAGCCGCTCGGCGTGCTCGCTGGCCTCCTGGGCCTGCGTGGACGCGGCGGTCAGCAGCCGCTCGGCCTCCTTGCGGGCGCGCAGCAGGGTGGCCTCGGCCTCGGCGCGGCCGGTCTCGGACGCCTCCGCGAGCCGGCGCCGGGTCTCCTCGGCCACCCGGGCGGCCTCGGCGCGGGCCGCGTTCAGGGCCTGCTCGGCCTCGGCCCGCGACTCCTCCATGAGCCGGCGCGCCTGGGCCTCCGTACGGGCGCGCAGCTGCTCCGCCCAGGCCACGTTCTCGTTGACGTGCGCCTCGACGGTCTGGCGGCGCTCGTTGAGCTCCTGGTCCAGCCGCTGGCGGCGGTTGACGGCCTCGGTGTGCAGTTCGGCCTGGAGGCGCGCCTGGTGCTCGGCGTGCTCCTGCAGGATGCGCTGGGTCTGCGCCCGGGCGTCGCGCAGCTCGCGCTCGGCGTCCGAGCGCATCTGGTCGGCCTGGATCTGGGCGTTGCGCAGCAACTGCTCCGCCTGGTAGCCCATGTCGGCGCCGTCGTAGGCGGGCCGGGACGAGAGGGCCCGGCGTACCTCGTGGAGCTTGGCGCGCAGCACCTCGACCTGGTAACCCAGGTCCTCAGCGTGCTGGACGGCCTTCCCGCGCTCCTTCTTCAGCCGCTCCATCTCGGCCTCGAAGCGCGAGAGATGGTCGGCCTCGGCCTGATGGCTCTCCTGGCTTTCGTAGCCCCGCACAGCGCGGTCCCATCCGTCCCCTGGTCGCAAGCTCACTCCAATGAGCATCGCTCGCCCGCTGAACGACGCCCCCGGGGAATGGTGTCAGATACCGGGGCAGGGGTCACAGGCCCCGACCCCGTCTCCGCACCGAACCCCGGCCGAGCCATGGCCACTCTACCGGCCGGGGAATCGGGCCATCAGTGGTCCATCAATGGTCAGGGTTCGACGTGACCAGTTCGGTGAGGACTCCGTGGCAGTCCTTGGGGTGCAGGAAGGTGATCGAGGAGCCCATCGAGCCTGTTCGGGGCTGGTCGTACAGGACGCGGACGCCCTTGCCGCGGATGGCCTCCGAGTCCCCGAGGACGTCCTCGGTGCCGAAGGCGATGTGGTGCACGCCCTCGCCGTTCTTGGCGAGCCATTTACCCACGGCGGAGTCCTCGCGGGTGGGCTCCAGGAGCTGGAGGTAGGAGGCGCCGCCGTCGGAGGTCCCGTTGATCTTCAGCATGGCCTCGCGGACGCCCTGCTCCTCGTTGACCTCGGAGTGGAACACCTCGAATCCGTACGTGGCACGGTAGAACTCGACAGTCTTGTCGAGGTCGAAGCAGGCGATCCCGATGTGGTCGATTCTTGTCAGCATGGGGACAGTGCACCGCCGAAGGGGGCCGTCACGCAACGTGCGCGCGATCACACCGGCAGCCCGGTGACCGTCGCGGTACCGCCCAGTACATTCACGTAAACCCTCGTTCACTCCTCATCCAAGGGGCTGTGCCTCATGTCCGGATCGAACAACACCACTTCTGTGATCGTCGCCGGGGCCCGCACGCCCATGGGGCGGCTGCTCGGCTCGCTGAAGTCCTTCTCGGGTGCCGACCTCGGCGGCTTCGCCATCAAGTCCGCCCTGGAGCGGGCCGGCGTCTCCGGGGACCAGGTCCAGTACGTGATCATGGGCCAGGTGCTCCAGGCCGGCGCGGGCCAGATCCCCGCGCGCCAGGCGGCGGTCAAGGCCGGCATCCCGATGAACGTCCCGGCGCTGACCATCAACAAGGTGTGCCTCTCGGGTCTGGACGCGATCGCGCTGGCCGACCAGCTGATCCGCGCCGGTGAGTTCGACATCGTGGTCGCGGGCGGCCAGGAGTCCATGACCAACGCCCCGCACCTGCTGCCGAAGTCCCGCGAGGGCTACAAGTACGGCGCGATCGAGATGCTGGACGCGATGGCCTACGACGGCCTCACCGACGCCTTCGAGAACATCGCGATGGGCGAGTCCACCGAGAAGCACAACACCCGCCTGGGCATCGAGCGCGCCCCGCAGGACGAGTTCGCCGCCGCCTCCCACCAGCGCGCGGCCGCCGCCCAGAAGAACGGCGTCTTCGAGGCCGAGATCACCCCGGTGGAGATCCCGCAGCGCAAGGGCGACCCGGTGGTCTTCTCGGCGGACGAGGGCATCCGCCCCGAGACCACCGCGGAGTCCCTGGGCAAGCTGCGCCCGGCCTTCGCCAAGGACGGCACCATCACCGCCGGCACCTCCTCGCAGATCAGCGACGGCGCGGCCGCCGTGGTCGTGATGAGCAAGGCCAAGGCGGAGGAGCTGGGCCTGGAGTGGATCGCGGAGATCGGCGCCCACGGCAATGTGGCCGGTCCGGACAACTCGCTCCAGTCGCAGCCGTCCAACGCGATCCTGCACGCCCTGGAGAAGGAGGGCCTGGCCGTCTCCGACCTGGACCTCATCGAGATCAACGAGGCGTTCGCCGCGGTCGCCGTGCAGTCGATGAAGGACCTGGGCGTGACCCCGGAAAAGGTGAACGTCAACGGCGGTGCCATTGCCCTCGGCCACCCGATCGGCATGTCGGGCGCCCGCGTGGTGCTGCACCTGGCGCTGGAGCTCAAGCGCCGCGGCGGCGGGGTCGGCGCGGCCGCGCTGTGCGGCGGCGGCGGCCAGGGCGACGCGCTGATCGTCCGCGTCGCCAAGTAGCCCGTCCGGCCGCCGGGCCCGTACCGGCCCGGCGGCCCGCACGTACGCCCGTACAGAACCGAGGAGCGCAGCACGTATGACGGCGGTGGACGTCCCCCAGCTGGTGGCCCAGGCCCGGGAGGGCCGGCCCAGAGCGGTGGCCCGGCTGATCTCGCTGGTGGAGGGGGCGTCCCCGCAGCTGCGCGAGGTGATGGCCGCGCTGGCTCCGCTCACGGGCGGGGCGTACGTGGTGGGGCTGACGGGATCGCCGGGCGTCGGCAAGTCCACCTCGACCTCGGCGCTGGTCTCGGCCTACCGCAAGGCCGGCAAGCGCGTCGGCGTGCTCGCGGTGGACCCCTCCTCGCCCTTCTCGGGCGGGGCCCTGCTCGGGGACCGGGTGCGCATGTCGGACCACGCCTCCGACCCCGGGGTGTACATCCGCTCCATGGCCACCCGCGGCCATCTGGGCGGGCTCGCGTGGGCCGCCCCGCAGGCGATCCGGGTGCTGGACGCGGCCGGGTGCGACGTGATCCTGGTCGAGACGGTCGGCGTGGGGCAGTCGGAGGTGGAGATCGCCTCGCAGGCGGACACCTCGGTGGTGCTGCTCGCCCCCGGGATGGGCGACGGGATCCAGGCCGCGAAGGCGGGCATCCTGGAGATCGGTGACGTGTACGTGGTCAACAAGGCCGACCGGGACGGCGCCGACGCCACCGCCCGCGAGCTGAACCACATGCTGGGCCTGGGCGAGGCGCGCGGCAAGGGCGACTGGCGGCCGCCGATCGTCAAGACGGTCGCGGCGCGCGGGCAGGGCATCGACGAGGTGGTCGAGGCGCTGGAGAAGCACCGGGCGTGGATGGACGAGCGCGGGGTGCTGGCCGAGCGCCGGGCGGCGCGGGCCGCCCGGGAGGTGGAGACCATCGCGGTGACCGCGCTGCGGGCCCGCATGGCGGATGTGCACGGGGACGCGCACCTGGGCGCGCTGGCGTCCCGGGTCGCCGAGGGCGACCTGGACCCGTACGCGGCGGCGGACGCCCTGCTGGCGACGCTGACGGAGTCCTGAGCGGCGCGCGGGCTCCTGGGCGGCGGGGGCGGGTCAGTCGCTGTCGTCGTCCGTGTCGCTGCCGGACTGGGTGACCTTGCCGGTGGCGGGGTCCACGTGGGCGGTCCGGCTCTTGCCGTCGGAGGACGAGATCTCGACCTCCCAGTAGGGGGCCCCGCCGTTGTCGCCGTCGTCCCACTGGACGGAGCGGACCTGGCCGGAGTGGGCGGCCAGGGCCGCCTTCATGGCCTTCCCGGCGTTCGTCCTCGCGGAGACGAGGGCCTTGTTCTCGGCGGCGTTCTCGTCCGTGTCCCGGTCCCGCTCGGTGACGGCGCCGCTCGCGGACACCTCCAGCTCGGCGTGGCCCTTGCCGTCCTTGCTGATCACGTCGACGTGCCAGACGGAGCCGTCCCGGTCGAGGGACTCGATCACGCCCGGGTAGTGCTTGAGGGCGGCCGCCGCGGCTGCGTCCGCCGTCACGTCGACGCGGAGGGCGGGGGCGGCGGGGGCGGCGGTCGCGGTTCTCGCCGCGTCGGCGGGGGTGAGGGCGGCGGCGGCGCTCACGGGGCCGCCGAGGGCCAGGACGGCGGCCGCGGCCGCGGAGACGTACGGGGTGCGGGTGCGCTGCATGACGGACCTCCTCAGGCCGGCCGGGCGCGCGCACGGGGTGTCCGGCGGCGCGGCCGGCAGCGGGCGGACTCGCCCATTGTCCGGCCCGCCGCTCCGCGGGGCGCGTCGGGCGCCCGGCTCAGACCTTGCCGCGGGTGCCGCGCAGGTGCTCCGCGACCGGGGTCAGGGAGGCGCGCAGGCTCGCCAGCGCCTCCGGCGGCAGCAGGTCGATGAAGTGCTGCCGGACGGACGCCACGTGGTGCGGGGCGACCTTGCGCATGGTCTCCATGCCCTCGTCCGTGAGCACCGCGTACAGGCCGCGGCGGTCGGACTCGCAGTTGACGCGCCGGACCAGTCCAGCGGTCTCCATGCGGGTGATCTGGTGGGACAGCCGGCTCTTGGACTGCAGGGTGGCCGTCGCGAGATCGCTCATCCGCATCCGGTGCTCCTGCGACTCCGAGAGGTTCACCAGGATCTCGTAGTCGTTGTTGGTGAGTCCGAAGGGCTGGAGATCCTTTTCCAGCTGGTGCATCAGCAGTCTGCTGACGTCCAGGTGGGTGCGCCAGGCGCACTGTTCGGCCTCGGACAGCCAGCGGGTCTCCCCGGAGGGCGGCTGGGGGAGGGCGGCCGGGTCGGTCTCCATGGTCTCCATGAATGAAGTCTACCTAAAAAGTTGAATTGCGTACAAAGATCGGCGGGCCGGAGGCCGGCGGGCCGAGGGGCGGCGGGCTGAGGATCGGCGCGTTCGCGACCCTCACAGTCCGAGGCGGCGCTGGAGATCACCCAGCTGCCCCGGCATGCGCGGCACGCCCAGCTGCCCCATGGGCCCCTGCCCGGCACCCGGGACGCCCTGGGCGTTGCCCGTGGCCGCACCCGCGCCCACCGCGCCGACCGCCTGCTCGGCCATCAGCATCTCGGAGGACTGGAGCAGGACCGTGCCGGCCCCGACGAACTCGAACTGGTGCTCCTCGCCGGAGGCGCCCCCGATGCCCGTCAGCGACCGCAGCCCGCCCATCACGCCGGACATGTAGCCGTGGTCGTAATGGTGGCAGGGGGAGGGGCAGTCCGCCCATCCGACCAGCGCCTGCGGGTCCACGCGCAGCGGCGGCTCCATGAACACCACCGGACCGTTGGACGCCGCCACGAACTTTCCGGTTCCGATCAGCGTGAGGAAGCCCGGCACGATCGACTGCTTGAGGGCGAGGGTGGGCTCGTAGGCGAGGAGGTTGCCCGAGCGGATCGTGAGGTTGCCGTTGTCCAGGTCGTACGAGTTCACGTCGAAGGCGCGGTCGGCGAGGAGCATCTTGCCCTGGCCCTCGGCGACCACCCAGTCGCTCGCGTGCAGCGGCGAGTGGAAGCTGGTGCGCAGCAGCCGGTCGAAGCGGCCGTGGCCGATGCCGTTGAACTCGATGCGCCCGTAGTACGAGATCATCTTGCCCTTCTGCAGGAACCACTGGTTCCCCTTGAGCTCCACGCAGAAGGTGTACGCGTTCACGTTGTCGTCGGAGGGCAGCGTGTACGGGTCGAAGACCGTCGGGCCGCCCGGTCCGCCGGTCACGGGGCCAAAGTTCACAGCTTCTCCTCGGATGCCTGCACGTACACCGCGCCCTGGCCGGACAGCTCCAGCTGGAACGCCTCGCCGGAGCCGCGCCCCACCATGTCCCGCCAGCCCAGGGCCGTGGACAGCTTGTTCCGGACCTCGCCGTGGTGGGCCACGTACGCCTGCGGGTCCACGTGGACCGGCCGGTTCGGGGTGATCGGCAGCTCGATGACCCCGCCGTGCGCCATCACGGCCACCGAGCCGTGGCCCTTGAGCGTGGTGGTGAACAGGCCCTGGCCGGTCACCTGGCCGCGCACCATGCCCATGACCCCGCCCTGGGAGCCCATGAACATCGTGCCCTGCTGGAGGGTGCCGTCGAAGGCGAGCAGCCGGTCGGCCTCGACGTACAGGGTCTCGCCGGTCAGGTTGATCACCTGGATGTGGTGGCCGCCGTGGCCGAACATCACGGTGCCGCTGCCCTCGACGGTCATCAGCGGGGTCTGCTCGTTCGCCACGCGGCGCCCGATCATGCCCATGACCCCGCCCTGACCGCCCGTCAGGCTCGGGGTGAAGGAGACGTCGCCGCGGTAGGCGAGCATGGCGCCGCGCTGGCTGAACATCCGCTGGCCGGGGACGACCTGCGCCTCGACCATCTTGGAGTTGATCTCGCGGAACGGCATCAGATGTCGCCCCCGACGGTGTTGCGCTCGCTCGGCTGCACGTACACCAGGCCCTCGCCCTCGAAGCGGATCTGGAACGCCTCGCCGGAGCCCTCGCCCATCAGCGTGCGGAAGGTCACACCCGACTGGAAGGACTGCTGGAGGTTGCCGGTGTGCGCGATGTAGGCGCCCGGGTCCACGGAGAGCGGGTACTGGGCGCTCACGCGCAGCACCACGGCCGGGCCGTCGGACATGATCGCGGCCTGGCCCGAGCCCTCGACCGTGGTGGTGAACAGGCCGTTGCCCGTCGAGGCGCCGCGCAGCCCGGTGAAGGTGGTGCCGGTGCGCAGGCCCGCGTCGGTGCACAGCAGGTTGCTGGACTCGACGTAGAGCTTCTCGCCGCGGAGATTGACCAGATTGATCTCACTCGCGCGGTCGGCGAAGAAGCAGGTGCCGTGCCCCTGTACCTCCATCACCGTCATCTGTTCGCCGGTCAGCCGGCGGGTCACCATGCCGCGGAGACCTTCGCCACCGCCGGACATCTTCTTGAAGGCCATCTGCCCGTCGTACGCGACCATGGAGCCGTTCTTCGCTTTCACGGCGTCCCCGGTCAGGTCGACGGCCAGCACCTTGCTGCCTTGGAGTCGGAACTGAGCCACGGGATGACGTTATCGGCAGCGGGCGGACCCGAACAGAGTCCCGTGGCCGGATATATGACACACCCGGGCGTTTGGGCGCGATCCCCGCGCGGGCGGACTCGCGCGCGGAACGCGCGCGCGGAGAGGGGTGACGAGGGGCCGGGTCAAGATCGAGCAAAGCGGCTGAGACACTGGAGCCGACCCTGGCCTCCACCCCCGAAGGTTCCACGTGGACATCAAGACCGCCTCCGCCCTGCACCGCCTGCGCCTCGTCTCCGTCCCGGAGGCGCTGTCGTTCCCGGCCCTCCTGCTCTTCGGTTCGGTGCTGAGCCGGGTCTCGGACATCGACTACCTGATGATGCCGCTCGGCATCCTCCACGGGTTCCTCTTCGTCGTCTACGCGGTCCTGCTGCTCGACGTCTGGGTCAAGGCGAAGTGGCCCTTCAAGCGGGTGCTGTTCTTCTTCGGGCTCGCGGTGCTGCCCTTCGGCGGGCTCTACGGGGACAAGGTGCTCAAGCGCGAGGAGGCCGACAGCGTGGTCGCGGCCCGTGCCCGTGAGGCGGCCCAGGCATGATCGTCGCGTTCTCGGTCACCCCGCTGGGGGTCGGCGAAGAGGTCGGCGAGTACGTCGCCGACGCGGTCCGCGTGGTCCGCGAGTCGGGTCTGCCGAACCGCACCGACGCCATGTTCACCACCATCGAGGGTGAGTGGGACGAGGTCATGGACGTGATCCGCCGCGCGGTGGCGGCCGTGGAGGAGCGCGCCCCGCGCGTCTCCTTCATCCTCAAGGCGGACATCCGCCCAGGAGTGACGGACGGCATCACGTCCAAGATCGCCACGGTGGAACGCCACCTCACCCAGAACTGACCCGCACCACGAAAGCGCCCCCGGCCCACCGGCCGGGGGCGCTTTTCGTGCTGCCCGGGGGCCAGGTCGTGTGACGGGGATCACTGTTGAGCGGTCGCTCAAGTTCGCCTAGGGTCGGCGTTGAGCGATCGCTCAAAAACGGGGGTGTGGGGATGGGGCTGTACGTCGAGACCGTCGTGCGGGTCGGGATGGACGAGCTGTGGGAGCGCAGCCAGGATCCGGCGCAGCATCAGCGGTGGGATCTGCGGTTCACCTCCATCGACTACCTCCCCCGGTCCGGGGAGGAGCCGCAGCGGTTCCGGTACGCCACCCGCGTGCTGCCCTTCCTCCGCGTCCACGGGACCGGCGTCTCCGCGGGGGAGCGCCGCCGGCCCGACGGGACGCGGGTGTCGGCCCTGCGGTTCGCCTCGGACCATCCGCTCTCGCTGCTCGCCGAGGGCAGCGGCTACTGGCGCTACGTACCGGCCGCCGACGGGATCCGCTTCCTCACCGGCTACGACTACCGCCCGCGCTGGGGGCGCTTCGGGGCCCTCGCCGACCGCTTCGTCTTCCGGCCGCTCATGGGCTGGGCCACCGCCTGGTCCTTCGACCGGCTGCGGCTGTGGTGCGAGCGCGGGATCCCGCCGGGCCGGGCCCTCGCCCGTACGGCCGGCGAGTGCGCGCTGCGGCTGCTGCTGGCCCTCGCCGCCCTGCTGTACGCGCCCCCGGCCGCGGCCCTGGCCGTGCTCGCCGCCGCCGTGCTGCTGCCGCCGCTGCCCGGCACCCCGGCCGCCCGCCGCTGCCTGCGCACCCCGCCCGGCCGCACCCCCGCCACCGCCCCGAGCCTGCTCACCACCCTGGAGCCGTCGTGACCTCCATCTTCCGCGCCCACATGGGCGCCGCCTTCGACCGGCTCCACCCGCAGCTCCGCCGCCGGTTCTCGGTCGGGCTGGCCGGCGGGGAGGGCTGCGTCGGCCGCGGCACCATGGACCGGATCTGGCACGGGCCCGGCTATGTGAAGCCCTTCCTCCGGCTCGGCGGCACCCGCAACATCCTCGTGCCGCGCGAGGGCCGCGACGTCCCCTTCGTCATAGAGAACCTTCCCTACCTCGACTCCTTCGGCCGCGAGACCGTCACCTTCGTCCGCACCTTCCAGCTGCCCGGCGGCCCGCGCCGCTTCGACGCCACGATGGTCCACAGCCCCGAACGCGGCTGCGTCCTCGACTACCTGGGCACCCACCAGCACCTCGCCAGCGACCTGCACCTGAGCGCCGAGCCCGACGGCTCGCTCCTCATCCGCTCCGGCGAGCACCGCTTCCGCGAGGGCCCCGTCGACCTCCGCGTGCCCCATCTCATCGGCGGCGACGCCGAGGTGCGGGAGTCCTTCGACGAGGCCACCGGGCGCTTCCGGATCCGCGTCCGCGTGGTGAACCGCCGCTTCGGACCGCTCTTCGGCTACGAGGGCTCCTTCACCGCGGAGTACGTCGACATCCGCGCGCACGGGCTCCGCCCGGGCCTGCGGCCCGTCCGCGAGGAGGTCCGGGCATGAGCGCCGCCACCCGGGAGAAGCTGCTCGAAGGCACCCTGCGCACCCTCGTCGAGCAGGGCGTGGCCAAGACCTCGGCCCGCACCATCGCGGCCACCGCCGGGGTGGGACAGGGGCTGATCTTCTACCACTTCGGCTCCGTCGACGAACTGCTCGCCGCCACCTGCCGGTACGGGGCCGAGCAGCGGGTCGCCCGCTACCGCGACCGGCTCGCCGGCGTCACCAGCCTCGCCGGGCTGCTGGAGTTCGCCCGCGAGATGCACGCCGAGGAGCGGGCCGCCGGGTACGTCGCCATGCTCGGGCAGCTCCTCGCCGTCGGCCAGAGCTCGCCCACCCTCGCGGCGGCCACCGCCGACGGGATCGGCCTGTGGACCGCCGAGCTGGAGGCGGTCCTCACCCGGCTGCTGGAGGCCACCCCGCTGGCCGGGCTCGCCGACCCGGCGGGACTGGCGCGGGCCACGGCCGCCTCCTTCGTCGGCATCGAGCTGTACGAGGGCGTGGACCCGGAGGGTGCGGGGCGCGCCCTCGACGCCCTGGAGCAACTGGCCGGGCTGGCCGCCGTACTGGAGGGGCTGGGCCCGCTCGGCCAGCGCGCCGTACGGCACGGCCTGCGCCGGGGCACGCGCGGCTGACGCGGCGGGCGGGCACCCGCACCACACCCCCGCCCCGCTCAGCCCGCCGGCTCCCCCGAGGTCAGGGCGATCGCCAGCGGGGTGCGCTCGTAGCGGACCTGGTGGCCGTGGCGGGCCGAGATCAGCAGCCCCGCGTCCCGCAGCACCGCCAGATGGGCCGAGACCGTGGAGGGGGCCAGGCCCAGCCGGTGGGCCAGGGCCGTGGTGGAGGCCGGTTCCTCCAGCGCGCACAGCACATCCGCGCGGGCCCGCCCCAGCAGCCGGGCCAGCGGAGCCGGGGTGTGCTCCCGTACCGGCGCCCACAGGGCCCCGATCCCGCGCGCGGGATAGACCACGGTCGGCTGCCACGGCGGGTCGAAACCGCCCGCGATCCCCGGCCAGACGAAGGCGCTCGGCATCAGCAGCAGCCCCCGGCCGCCCAGGACCCGCTCATGGTGGGAGTGCCGCTCGATGGTCAGCGTGAGGGAGGCGGAGTCCCAGGACAGCCCGGGGTGCAGCCCGTCGAACAGCGCCTCCAGCCCGCCCGCGGCGAGCCGGCGCGAGTGGAAGAGGATGTCCGCCTCCAGCAGGGCCCGCAGCCGCGGCCAGTACGGCTCGACCAGCACCCGCCAGGCCCGCTCCAGCAGATCGGCCAGCTCCCGCACCGCGCGCGCCGGATCCGCCAGCAGGGACCGGCCCGGCTCGCTGTCCAGCGCCCCCGGGGTGCAGGCCAGCGCCTTGCGCATGTCCTCGCGGGCCACGGCCGGGTCCGCCGCGCGGATCAGCGCCAGCTCCTCCTCGAAGGAGACCCCGGGACCGCTCGGCGGCGGGCTGATGAAGTCGGTGCTGTGCCCCCGGCGCGGCATCAGCAGCCACAGCGGCCGCAGGTCCAGCCCGTCCAGCCCGGCGGCGTCCGCCCGGAGCCGCCGCAGCCACGGCAGGTGGTAGCCCTGCCGGTCCGGCCGGTTCAGGGTGCGCACCGCCTCCTGCGTCTCCCACGCGGGCGACAGCGCGAACCGGCAGCGCAGCAGGTCCTCGTGCCCGAAGTGGTGCAGCAGCCCCATCCGCCCCGCCTCTCTCCCGGCCACGCGCCCGGTCGCCGGCCGCCCACTCTGCCGCAACATTCGGCCTCCGACGAATCCCTGGGGCGCCCGGCCCCGCCCCGCGAGGCTGGGCCCATGCCCGCCGACACCCTGGAGCCCGGGCGGTCCGCACCGCCACAGGGCTACTCCACCGTCTTCCGGACGCCGGAATTCCCGGCCGTCTTCGCCGCCCACCTGCTGTCCGTCCTCGGCCTGGTCGTCGCCGAGATCTCCCTCTCCGTGCTCGTCTTCCGGCTGACCGGCTCGCCCCTGATGAGCGCGCTCGCCTTCGCCCTCGGCTTCCTCCCCTACGCCCTCGGCGGCACCCTCCTCGCCGGGATCGCCGACCGCTACCCCGCCCGCCGGGTGCTCGTCGTCTGCGATCTCCTCTGCGCCGCCTGCGCCGCCGCCATGGTGCTGCCCGGCACCCCCGTCGCCGTGCTCCTCGTACTGCGCTGCGCCATGGCCTTCGTCGCCCCCCTCTTCCAGGGCACGCGCAACGCCTCGCTCGCGGACATCCTGGGGCCCGGGGAGGTCTACGTACTGGGCCGCTCGCTGATGCGCATGGTCGCCCAGAGCGCCCAGCTCGTCGGCTTCGGCCTCGGCGGGCTGCTGCTCACCGTGCTCGCGCCCCGCCAGGCCATCGCCCTGACCGCCGCCGGACTGCTCGGCTCCGCGCTGCTGCTGGGCCTCGGCACCCGCGACCGCCCCGCCCGTACGGGGCCGCGCTCCTCGCCGCTCGCCGGGATGCGGGCTGTCCTCGGCCGGCGCCGGCTGCGCGTGCTGACCCTGCTGTTCTGGCTGCCGTCCGCCTTCCTCGTCGTCCCCGAGGCCCTGCTCGCCCCGTACGCCGCCGGGCTCGGCGCCGGCACCGCCGCCCTCGGGCTGCTGATGTGCGCCCTGCCCGTCGGCACCATCGCCGGGGAGCTGTGGGCGGGCTGGGCGCTCAGTGCCCGGACCAGGTCGCGGATCGTCGCCCCGCTGGCCGCCGCCGGTCTGCTGCCGCTGCTGCTGTACGCCGTACGCCCCGGGGTGGTGCTCGCGCTGACCGCGCTGCTGCTGGCCGGGCTGGCCCACGCCTACACCCTCGGGCTGGACCGCTGGTACGTGGACGCCGTCCCCGAGGAGCTGCGCGGCCGGGCCATGACCCTGCTCAGCACCGGGCTGATGACCCTCCAGGGCGTGGGCATGGCCCTCGCGGGCGCCGCCGCCGAGTTCTTCCCCGTACACGTCGTGGTCACCGGCGCCGGGATCCTCGGTACGGCCGTCGTCCTGCTGCTCCTGTCCGAACTGCGGGCGGCCGCCGGGCAGGAGGAACGACTGAAGGATGAGACAGGGCCTGGCACGAAGTGACCTTTGGGTAGTGTCGGGGCGTGCCCAAGCCGCTCAGCCTTCCCTTCGACCCCATCGCCCGAGCCGACGAGCTCTGGCAGCAGCGCTGGGGTCCCGTGCCCTCGATGGCCGCGATCACCTCGATCATGCGCGCCCACCAGATCCTGCTCGGCGAGGTCGACGCGGTCGTCAAGCCGTACGGTCTGACCTTCGCGCGGTACGAGGCGCTGGTGCTGCTCACCTTCTCCAAGGCCGGTGAGCTGCCCATGTCGAAGATCGGGGAGCGGCTGATGGTCCACCCGACCTCGGTCACCAACACGGTCGACCGGCTGGTGCGCTCCGGGCTGGTCGCCAAGCGGCCCAACCCGAACGACGGCCGCGGCACCCTCGCCTCCATCACGGAGAAGGGCCGCGAGGTGGTCGAGGCGGCCACGAAGGACCTGATGGCCGTGGAATTCGGACTCGGCGCCTACGACGCCGAGGAGTGCGCGGAGATCTTCGCCCTGCTGCGCCCGCTGCGGGTGGCGGCCGCGGACTTCGACGAGTCCTAGCCCGCGTCAAGATCGAGCAAAAGGGACGGCTACGCTCGTCCGCATGAAACGAAGCGTGCTGACCCGCTACCGCGTCATGGCCTACGTGACCGCGGTCATGCTCCTGATCCTCTGTGCCTGCATGGTGGCGAAGTACGGCTTCGACACCGGGGCCGACCTGACCTTCGCGGTCTCGCAGACCCACGGTGTGCTCTTCATGATCTACCTGGTCTTCGCCTTCGACCTCGGATCCAAGGCGAAGTGGCCGTTCGGCAAGCTGCTCTGGGTCCTGGTCTCGGGCACCATCCCGCTGGCCGCCTTCTTCGTCGAGCGCAGGATCCGCGCCGAGGTCGAGCCGCTGATCGCGGACGGTCCCGCCACGGTCCGGGCCTAGCCCGAAGGGGCGTCGCCGGCACCCCCGGGAGGAGTTCCCGGGGGTTTGCCATCGACATTTACTAGGACGTCCTAGTAAATTCGTGGGTATGGACGCTGACGCCATCGAGGAGGGCCGCCGCCGCTGGCAGGCCCGTTATGACAAGGCCCGCACGCGCGAGGCAGATTTCACCACGCTCTCCGGCGACGAGGTCGAACCGGTCTACGGGCCCCGGCCCGGCGACACGTACGAGGGCTTCGAGCGGATCGGCTGGCCCGGCGAGTACCCGTACACCCGCGGCCTGCACGCCACCGGCTACCGCGGCCGGACCTGGACCATCCGCCAGTTCGCCGGCTTCGGCAACGCCGAGCAGACCAACGAGCGCTACAAGATGATCCTGGCCGCCGGCGGCGGCGGGCTCTCCGTCGCCTTCGACATGCCCACGCTGATGGGCCGCGACTCCGACGACCCCCGCTCCCTGGGCGAGGTCGGCCACTGCGGCGTCGCCATCGACTCCGCCGCCGACATGGAGGTCCTGTTCAAGGACATCCCCCTCGGTGACGTCACCACCTCGATGACCATCTCGGGCCCCGCCGTGCCCGCCTTCTGCATGTACCTCGTCGCCGCCGAGCGCCAGGGCGTGGACCCGGCCGTCCTCAACGGCACGCTCCAGACGGACATCTTCAAGGAGTACATCGCCCAGAAGGAATGGCTCTTCGAGCCCGAGCCGCACCTGCGCCTCATCGGCGACCTGATGGAGTACTGCGCGAAGGGCATCCCCGCCTACAAGCCGCTCTCCGTCTCCGGCTACCACATCCGCGAGGCCGGGGCCACGGCCGCGCAGGAGCTCGCCTACACCCTCGCGGACGGCTTCGGCTACGTGGAGCTCGGCCTCTCCCGCGGGCTGGACGTGGACCACTTCGCCTCCGGCCTCTCCTTCTTCTTCGACGCGCACCTCGACTTCTTCGAGGAGATCGCCAAGTTCCGCGCCGCCCGCCGGATCTGGGCCCGCTGGATGAAGGAGGTCTACGGCGCGCAGAGCGAGAAGTCGCTGTGGCTGCGCTTCCACACCCAGACCGCCGGCGTCTCGCTGACCGCGCAGCAGCCGTACAACAACGTCGTGCGCACCGCCGTGGAAGCCCTCGCGGCCGTCCTCGGCGGCACCAACTCGCTGCACACCAACGCCCTCGACGAGACCCTGGCCCTGCCGAGCGAGCAGGCCGCCGAGATCGCCCTGCGCACCCAGCAGGTGCTGATGGAGGAGACCGGCGTCGCCAACGTCGCGGACCCGCTGGGCGGCTCCTGGTACGTGGAGCAGCTCACCGACCGCATCGAGGCCGACGCGGAGAAGATCTTCGAGCAGATCAAGGAGCGCGGTCTGCGCGCCCACCCCGACGGCCGCCACCCCATCGGCCCGATCACCTCGGGCATCCTGCGCGGCATCGAGGACGGCTGGTTCACCGGCGAGATCGCCGAATCGGCCTTCCAGTACCAGCGCTCGCTGGAGAAGGGCGACAAGCGGGTCGTCGGCGTCAACGTCCACCACGGCTCGGTCACCGGCGACCTGGAGATCCTGCGCGTCAGCCACGAGGTGGAGCGCGAGCAGGTCCGCGCCCTGGCCGGCCGCAAGGGCCGCCGCGACGACGCCAAGGTCACCGCCTCCCTGGCGGCCATGCTGGACGCGGCCCGGGACGGGTCGAACATGATCCCGGCCATGCTGGACGCGGTGCGCGCCGAGGCCACGCTGGGCGAGATCTGCAACGCCCTGCGCGACGAGTGGGGCGTCTACACGGAGCCCCCCGGCTTCTAGGCCCTCTCTTCCGGCCGCGCGGTCGAAGTCACGGCCGGCCGCAGCGCCCGTACGGGTGCCGCGGCCGGCCTTCGCGCTGTCCGGCCGGGCCTCAGGCGGCGGCCGGCCCGCGCAGGCCGTGCATCAGCAGGGCGGTGAAGGTGGCCACCCACAGCTCGTCCACCGGCTCGGAGCTGACCAGCGCGCGGTGGACCACCGTGCCCGCGATCACGTCGAAGATCAGGTCCGTGGTGCGTCCGGCCAGGAAGGCGTCCTCCTCGTACGGGAGTTCCCCGCGGGCCTGGGCCCGTTCGCGGCCCAGTACGACGAGACGTTTCTGCCGGTCCACGATCGCCGAGCGGATCCGGTCGCGCAGGGCCTCGTCCCGGGTGGACTCCGCGACCACCGCCATCAGTGCGGTACGGGCCTCCGGGCGCCGCAGCAGCTCCGCGAACTGGAGCACCACATGCTCGATATCGGCTTCCAGGGAGCCCCGGTCGGGCAGTTCGAGCGCGTCGAAGAGCTCCGCGACCGCGTCCACGACCAGCTCGTTCTTGTTCGCCCAGCGCCGGTAGAGAGTGGTCTTGGCGACCCCCGCGCGGGCCGAGACATCGCCCATCGTCAGCTTCGACCAGCCCAGCTCGACCAGCGCGTCCCGGGTCGCGGCGAGGATCGCGGCGTCCGCTGCCGCGCTGCGGGGGCGACCGGTGCGGCCGGGGCTGGGGTTGCGCATGGCCGAGACCATACCGGTCAGTAGCCAAAGGGGCGGCTGTGGTTCAGATCACGCCCGGGGCGGGGCCCCGCGGGGCCGCCGGGGGAGTTACGCTACGGCTCGTAGCGTAAGAGCGACAACCACGCGAAGAGCTACAGGCGCCAGGTGGGGACCCGGCGCCGCCCACTGCAACACACGCGCGAAGGCACGGTGGTACGGCCAATTCGCGCGATCTTTTTCGTCGGCGCGGGCACACGGGGGAGGATGTACGCATGCAGCCCAGAAACATGTCCATGAGCGGCGTCGTCGACCTCGCCGCGGTGAAGGCGGCCGGCGAGGCCAAGGCCAAGGCCGAACAGGCCCGCGCCGAAGCGGCGCGGCAGGCCGCTCAGGGCGGCGGGGCCGGTCCGGCCGCCGGCGCCGTCCCGCCCTCGGCGCTCGTCCTCGACGTCGACGAGGCCGGTTTTGAACGCGACGTGCTCCAGCTCTCCGCCGAGGTCCCGGTCGTCCTGGACTTCTGGGCCGAGTGGTGCCAGCCGTGCAAGCAGCTCAGCCCGCTCCTGGAGCGCCTGGTCACCGAGGCGAACGGCCGCCTCGTCCTGGCCAAGGTCGACGTCGACGCCAACCAGATGCTGATGCAGCAGTTCCAGATCCAGGGGATCCCGGCGGTCTTCGCCGTGGTCGCCGGACAGGTGCTGCCGCTCTTCCAGGGCGTGGCCCCGGAGCAGCAGATCCGCGAGACCCTCGCCCAGCTGGTGCAGGTGGCCGAGGAGCGCTTCGGCATCATCGGCATCGAGGTCGACCCGGAGGCCGAGGGCCTGGGCCCGGCCGAGGCGGCCGAGATCCCCGCCGGTCCGTACGACGCCCTGCTGGAGGCGGCCGTCGTGGCGCTGG
The DNA here is from genome assembly GCF_040644195.1 of Streptomyces sp. NPDC047014. Classification (NCBI taxonomy): domain Bacteria; kingdom Bacillati; phylum Actinomycetota; class Actinomycetes; order Kitasatosporales; family Streptomycetaceae; genus Streptomyces; species Streptomyces sp. NPDC047014. Next base: position 54,356 of record NZ_JBEYVX010000019.1, read on the forward strand.
ACGCCGGTGACCTCGGCGGCGCGGTGCAGGCGTACAAGAACGTGCTCGCGGACGACCCGGCCAACACCGAGGCGAAGCTGGGCCTGGCCCAGGCGGAACTCCTGGCCCGCGTCCAGCACATGGACCCGCAGGCGGTGCGCGCCGCGGCCGCCGAGAACCCGCGCGACCCGGCGGCGCAGATCGCCGCGGCCGACCTGGATCTGGTCGGCGGGCACGTGGAGGACGCCTTCGGGCGCCTCGTGGACACCGTCAAGGTGACGTTCGGTGACGACAGGGATGCCGTACGGGTGCGGCTGCTGGAGCTGTTCGAAGTGATCGGCGCGGACGACCCGCGGGTGTCCGCGGCGCGCACGGCGCTCGCGCGGGTGCTCTTCTAGCCCGGCCGCGCGCCCCCGCTCCGGGGCCGCTCGGAGCCCGCTCCGCGCGGGCTTCCGTACCCGGGCGGACCCCCGGCGATTTATTGACACAGAGACGAACAGCGGCCGCGCTTTACCAAAACTTGGTAATCGCGGCCGCTGTTACTCGCAGTAAATCGAACCTCGCGAACTGTCCGGTGTGTTCACCGTTCCTCCGTTTTGTCGTGGCCCAGGGCGGCACCCTGTGTGGCCGACGGACGGTTACAGGCAGCATGCAGGTTATCTGGCCGTTACCCGCCAGTAACGAACCCCCTTGTGCCCCGGCCGGGAATGGACCACGATCGGCGACGCTCGGTCCTTCCCGCAGAGCCGCTCACTCGGAGCCGCGGTGAAGGGTCCCCACCGGGCCGGCCGGTGGCAGTGGCACCGGCCGCGGACAGGGGGGTCTCCGCCACACCGGTGGAGCCTGTCCTCCAGGTTGCGCGAACGCGTGGCCCAGTGGTTGTCGCTCGGGGGTGAACGCCGGTGTATCGGACGTGGCACGGCCGCGGACCGGATGCCTGCGCTCCTTCCCGAGGACGTAGCACTTCTCCCATCCCAGGACGGGCACGGCCCGGACCGGAGATGTACGTCCGAGAAGGAGGAACGAAATGAGTTCTCAGGTTCGTGGCGGGACCAGATGGAAGCGCTTCGCGCTCGTCATGGTGCCGAGCATCGCGGCCACCGCCGCGGTCGGTGTGGGTCTGGCGCAGGGTGCCCTCGCGGCGTCCTTCAGCGTCTCCGGCCAGGACTTCAAGGTCTCGGCCGACAAGCTGGACGGTGACAACCTCATCCAGTACGGCGGTATCGCCGAGGGGCACGACCTCAAGGGCAACGCGCAGCACCACCCGGTGACCATCTCCGGGTTCAGCCACGCCGAGATCACCAACATGTGCCAGTCGCTGGTGACCCCGACGCCGCTGGGCAACATCACGCTGCAGCTGCGCACCGGCCACAAGGGCAAGCCGGCCGTCGCCGACAACATCTACCTGGATGTGGCGGAGCTCGACACCGACGCCGAGTTCAAGAACCTGGACATCGGTGTCGCGGTCGGCGACCAGAGCCACAAGACGAAGCCGCAGGCCGGCACCGTCTCCAGCCCGTACGCGTTCTCGCAGCGCGCCGACAAGGCGATCCTGACGAACGTGCGCCAGAAGGCGTGGGCGACGACGGCCGGTACGTTCAAGCTCCCCGACCTGAAGCTGCGCCTGATGGGCGGCGACCAGCCGTGCTACCAGGACATCAAGGACTGAACAGGTCCTGGTGACTGACCGGACGGGCGGGGGCCGGCGGCCGTCGGCCCCCGCCCGTCCGGGCTCCACAGAGTTCTTTCGTACCACCGTTTCCAGGGAGCTGTTGTCCATGAACCCCCAGGCCCCGGTTTACGTTCGCGCAGAAGACGACGCCTGGCTCACCGTGGTGTACTACCACTTCCACGCCTGGCGCGGCCGCCGCCCCTTCTGGGCCGGGCTGTTCACGCTCCTCGGTGGCTTCCCGATCGCGTACTTCCCGTACGCGGACCTCCGGCTCGGCAACGTCAGTCTCGCCATGGCCACCACCGGCGGCGCCGGTGCGCTGATCATCGGCGTCCTGCTCATCACGCTGGGCCTGGCCCTGTGGTTCCAGCAGACCATCCGTGTCTTCGCCGGGGTCGCCTCGATCCTGCTGGCACTGGTGTCCCTGCCGGTCTCCAACCTCGGCGGCTTCGGGATCGGCTTCGTCTGCGCCCTCGTCGGCGGCGCCCTCGCGCTGTCGTGGGCCCCCGGGCAGCCGGCGGACGAGGCACAGGCCGGCCAGCAGCCGGCCCCGGTCGGCCTGGTCAAGCCGGAGGCGACGGCGGGCACCCAGGGCACCCAGGGCATGCCGGGCATCCAGGGCTTCCCGGGTCCCCGCGAGACGGAAACGGCACGCGCGACCGAGACGACTGCCCACGCCGATGGCGGGAGGAACAGTGCGGGGTGACGAGACGCAGCGGGCCGTGGCCCCGGGCGCAGAGTCCCGTGAGAGGAAGGGCCCGCGCCACGCGGCGCCCAGGAAGTCGCTGCTGACCAAGATCCAGATACCCGTCGGCAAGACGATGGCGCTGGCGGCGATGCCGACGGCCGTCTTCGTCGGGATGGGCATGGCGCCCAAGCTCGCCGTGGCCGACGACAAGGAGATCCCCTTCGCGCCCGGTCCGTGCGTGACCCGCTCGGACGAGCCCGCGGAGAGCGAGTCCAAGTCCCCCTCGCCCACCGCCTCGAAGACCCCGGCACCGAGCGCGTCGGCCGGTGCGACACCCACACCCGGTACGTCGCCCTCCGCGTCCGGAGCCGCGAAGGCGGCCAAGCCCAGCGCGTCCCCGGAGGCCGCGAAGCCCCCGGCGAAGAACGGCACGGCGCCCGTCCCGACGGCCACGCCGACCCCGACGAAGACCACGAACCCGCTGGACCCCCTCGGTGTCGGCGACAAGATCAAGGACCTCTTCGACGGACTCGGCAAGCCGGCGGCGGACCCGAAGGCGACCCCGACCCCGACGCCCACGCCCCCGGGCGCGGCCACCCCGGCCCCCGACCCGGTCGCGGACGCGATCCGCGACGCGGCGAAGAAGTCGGGCGCCGAGGTCGAGGAACTGTCGGACGAGGTCAAGGACACCGTCAGGAAGCCGAAGGACGAGACGCCGAAGGACCCGTCCGACAAGGACAAGGACAAGGCGGACGAGACCAAGGCCGGCGAGGACAAGGCGGACAAGGACAAGGACAAGGACGCCGAGGACAAGGCCAAGGACGAGGCGAAGAAGGACCCGGACGGGAAGGAACCCTTCCCCTGCCCGACCTACGACGCCGAGGCCCTCGCCAACGCCCAGCTGGAGCAGGGCATCCCGCTCCTCCCGGACGAGCCCTGGTACCTCGACAGCTCGATGCTGACCCTCTACGGCCTGGACTACCAGGGCATCGTCGAGGTGAAGACGGCGGGCGGCAAGACCAAGAAGGTCCTCAAGTTCACGGCCGACTCGCTGGACATCAAGGACCTCTACCAGACGGTCGGCAAGGGCGGGAACATCGCCCACCTCAAGTCCCGTCCGGGCTCCACCTCCAAGATCCGCGGCGGCACGGTGACGATGTACACCGAAAGCCTCAAGGGCAAGCTCTTCGGTCTGATCCCGATCGAGTTCGCCCCCGACAGCCCGCCGCCGCTGAACGTGCCGTTCGCGTTCTTCACGGACGTCAAGGTCGTCCAGGCGGCACAGTTCGGCGGAACCCTCACCGTCCCGGGCCTCAAGAACTACATCGGCCCGCCGGAGTAGTCCCGTACCGCATGACCGGTGACACCTGACCGGCTGCACGTGACCGGCGACAACCGCCGAGGGCGGCACCCCGCAGCGATGCGGGGTGCCGCCCTCGGGCGTTCGGTGCGGGGTCAGGCGCGGTCGACGCCGCCCAGGTGGTGGACCCGGACCATGTTGGTGGTGCCGGGGACGCCGGGGGGCGAGCCGGCGGTGATCACCATGGTGTCGCCCTCGTTGTAGCGGCCCAGCTTGAGCAGTTCGCCGTCCACCAGGTCGACCATGGCGTCGGTGGTGTCCACGTGCGGGACGATGTACGACTCGACGCCCCAGCTCAGCGTGAGCTGGTTGCGGGTGTTGACGTCCGTGGTGAAGGCCAGGATCTGCTGCGAGGCGCGGTAGCGCGACAGGCGGCGGGCGGTGTCCCCGGACTGGGTGAAGGCGATGAGCGCCTGCCCGTTCAGGAAGTCCGCGATCTCGCAGGCCGCACGGGCCACGGAGCCGCCCTGGGTGCGCGGCTTCTTGCCCGGGACCAGCGGCTGGAGGCCCTTGGAGAGCAGTTCCTCCTCGGCCGCCGTGACGATCTTCGACATCGTCTTGACGGTCTCGATCGGGTACTGGCCCACCGAGGACTCGGCGGACAGCATGACCGCGTCCGCGCCGTCCAGGATCGCGTTGGCGACGTCGGACGCCTCGGCGCGGGTCGGGCGGGAGTTGGTGATCATCGACTCCATCATCTGGGTCGCGACGATCACCGGCTTGGCGTTGCGGCGGCACATCTCGATGAGCCGCTTCTGGACCATCGGCACCTTTTCGAGCGGGTACTCGACGGCCAGGTCGCCGCGGGCCACCATGACCGCGTCGAAGGCCGCGACGACGGCCTCCATGTTCTCGACGGCCTGGGGCTTCTCCACCTTGGCGATGACGGGGACCCGGCGGCCCTCCTCGTCCATCACCCGGTGCACGTCCTTGACGTCGTTGGCGTCGCGCACGAAGGACAGGGCGACCATGTCGCAGCCCATCCGCAGCGCGAAGCGCAGGTCGTCGACGTCCTTCTCCGACAGCGCGGGGACGTTCACGGCGGCACCGGGCAGGTTGATGCCCTTGTGGTCCGAGATGACACCGCCCTCGATGACGATGGTCCGCACCCGCGGGCCCTCGACCCCGGTCACGCGGAGCTCGACGTTGCCGTCGTTGATCAGGACCTGGTCGCCCTTGGTGACATCGCCCGGGAGGCCCTTGTAGGTGGTGCCGCAGACGGACTTGTCGCCCGGCACGTCCTCGGTGGTGATGGTGAACTCGTCACCGCGCACCAGCTCGACGGGACCCTCGGCGAAGGTCTCCAGGCGGATCTTCGGGCCCTGGAGGTCGGCGAGCACGCCGACCGCCCGGCCGGTGTCCTCGGAGACCTGCCGGACGCGGTCGTACCGCTCCTGGTGTTCTGCCTGGGATCCGTGGCTGAAGTTGAATCGGGCCACGTTCATACCTGCCTCGATGAGCGCTTTCAGCTGCTCATACGAGTCGACGGCGGGGCCCAGCGTGCAGACGATTTTGGAACGGCGCATGAAGCGGATCCTATCCGGTTTGTTTCGTAGCGGAATATTCCGTCTGGTGGAAAGTCCAAGTGACTAGTCGGTAACGAGCGCGTACGCCTGGGTGGCGATCTCCAGTTCCTCATCGGTCGGCACCACCGCCACCGCCACCCGGGCATGATCCGCCGAAATCAGCCGCGCCCGCGGGGAGCGCGCCGCGTTGGCCTCGCGGTCCAGGACCAGACCCAGCCCCTCCAGCCCCTCCACCGCGGCCTCCCGCACCTGGTGGGCGTTCTCGCCGACGCCGGCCGTGAAGGCCACCGCGTCCACCCGGCCGAGGACGGCCGTGTAGGCGCCGATGTACTTCTTCAGCCGGTGCACGTAGGCGTCGAAGGCGACGCGCGCCGCCTCCTCGCCCTCGCCCGCCCGCCGCAGCACCTCGCGCATGTCGTTGTCCCCGCACATGCCCAGCAGACCGCTCTTCTTGTTCAGGAGCGAATCGATCTCATCCACCGAGAAACCGCCCACCCGGGCCAGGTGGAAGACCACCGCCGGATCCAGGTCGCCCGAACGGGTACCCATGACCAGCCCCTCCAGCGGGGTCATCCCCATGGAGGTCTCCACGCAGACCCCGCCGCGCACGGCCGAGGCCGAGGCGCCGTTGCCCAGGTGCAGCACGATCACGTTCACGTCCTCCACCGGCCGGCCGAGCAGGTCCGCCGTGGCCCGGGAGACGTAGGCGTGCGAGGTGCCGTGGAAGCCGTACCGCCGGACGGAGTACCGCTCGGCCGTCGCCGCGTCGATGGCGTACCGGGCCACGTGCTCCGGCATGGTCGCGTGGAAAGCGGTGTCGAAGACGGCGACCTGGGGCACGTCCGGGCGCAGCGAGCGGGCCACCTCGATGCCGGTGACGTTCGCCGGGTTGTGCAGCGGCGCCAGCGGGATCAGGTTCCGGATCTCCGCCAGCACCTCCTCGTCGATCACGGTGGGCCGGGTGAACCGGGTCCCGCCGTGCACCACCCGGTGGCCCACCGCGGCCAGCCCGGGGGAGTCCAGCCCCAGCCCGTCGGCGGCCAGCTCCGCCGCCACCGCCCGCAGCGCCGCCCCGTGGTCCGCGATCGGCCCGGTCCGCTCCCGCCTGCCGCCGGCCGCGGCGGGACCGGTCAGCGGCTCGTGCGCCAGCCGGGAGGTCTCCTCGCCGATCCGCTCCACCAGGCCGGACGCGAGCCGGGAGCGGTCGGCCATGTCGAGGAGCTGGTACTTGACGGAGGAGGAGCCGGAGTTGAGGACGAGTACGCGCGAAGCGGTCACGGGGAGGTCTTTCCTGGTCGCGGGAGGGAGGGACGAGGGGGAGCGGGCTCAGACGGTGGGCGCCGGCGCGCCCTGCGCCTGGATCGCGGTGATGGCCACGGTGGTGACGATGTCCTGGACGAGCGCACCGCGCGAGAGGTCGTTGACCGGCTTGCGCAGACCCTGGAGCACCGGCCCGACCGCGATCGCGCCCGCGGAACGCTGCACGGCCTTGTAGGTGTTGTTGCCCGTGTTGAGGTCCGGGAAGATCAGTACGGTGGCCCGCCCGGCCACCGCGGACCCGGGCAGCTTGGTCGCGGCCACCGAGGGCTCCACGGCCGCGTCGTACTGGATCGGGCCCTCGATCTGGAGGTCGGGGCGCAGCTCGCGCACGATCTCGGTGGCCTTGCGGACCTTGTCCACGTCCACGCCCGAGCCGGAGGTGCCCGTCGAGTACGAGAGCATCGCGATCCGCGGCTGGACCCCGAAGGCGGCGGCGGTGGCGGCCGACTGCACGGCGATGTCGGCCAGTTGCTCGGCGTCCGGGTCCGGGTTGACGGCGCAGTCACCGTAGACGAGGACCCGGTCGGCCAGGCACATGAAGAAGACGGAGGAGACGATCGACGCCTCGGGCTTGGTCTTGATGATCTCGAAGGCGGGCCGGATGGTCGCCGCGGTCGAGTGCACCGAGCCGGACACCATGCCGTCGGCCAGCCCCTGCTGCACCATCAGCGTGCCGAAGTAGTTGACGTCGGTGACCACATCGGCCGCCAGCTCCACGGTCATGCCCTTGTGGGCGCGGACCCGGGCGTAGTACTCGGAAAAACCCTCCCGCAGCGGGGAGGTGGCCGGGTCGATCAGCTGGGCGCCGGAGATGTCGACGCCGAGGTCGCCCGCCTTCTTGAGGATCGCCTGCTCCTCGCCCAGCAGGGTCAGGTCGCAGACCCCCCGGCGCAGCACCACGTCGGCGGCGCGCAGCACCCGCTCCTCGGCACCCTCGGGCAGCACCACACGGCGGCGCTCGGACCGGGCCCGCTCCAGCAGCTCGTGCTCGAACATCATCGGGGTGACGCGCTCCGAGCGGGCCACGGAGAGCAGGTCGCGCAGCTGCCCCGTGTCCACGTGCCGCTCGAAGAGGCCGAGCGCGGTCTCCAGCTTGCGCGGGGTCGCGGAGTTCAACCGGCTCTGGAGGGAGAAGAGTTCGGCGGCGGTCGGGAAGCTGTTGCCGGCCACCGACACCACCGGCGTGCCCGGGGCCAGCTTCGAGGCCAGCGTCAGCACGTCCGGGCCGGGCCGCTCGTTCAGGGTGAGCAGCACACCGGCGATCGGCGGGGTGCCCGAGGTGTGCGCGGCCAGCGCGCCCACGAGCAGGTCCGAGCGGTCGCCGGGGGTCACGACCAGGCAGCCCGGGGTCAGGGCGTTCAGGAAGTTCGGCAGCATCGCGCCGCCGAAGACGAAGTCCAGCGCGTCGCGGGCCAGACCGGCGTCGTCGCCGAGCAGCACCTCACCGCCGAGCGCGCGGGTGATCTGGGCGACGGTCGGGGCGGACAGGGACTTGTCGTCCGGCAGCACGTAGCAGGGCACGGGGAGGCGGGCGGCCAGCCGCTCGGCTATCGCGTCGCGGTCCTCCGCGGCCACCCGGTTGACCATCATCGCGACCACGTGGCAGCCCAGGCTCTCGTAGGCGCGGTAGGCGTTGCGCGCCTCGGCGCGCACGGCGTCGGCGGGATGCTTGGTGCCGCCCACCACGGGGACGACGACCGCGCCCAGCTCATTGGCGAGGCGGGCGTTGAGCGCCAGCTCGTCGGGGAGGTTGGTCTCCGCGTAGTCCGTGCCGAGGACCAGCACCACCTCGTAGTCCCGGGCGAGCCGGTGGTAGCGGTCGACCAGCTGCGAGACCAGCTCGTCGGTGCCCTTCTCGGCCAGGATCGCCGAGGCTTCCCCGTACTCCATCCCGTACGCCGTCGACGGGTCCTGCTCGATCCGGTAGCGGGCCCTCAGCAGCTCGAAGAGGCGGTCGGGGGCGTCGTGGAGCAGCGGCCGGTAGACGCCCACCCGGGCCGTCTGCCGGGTCAGGATCTCCATGATCCCCAGCTCGACGACCTGCCGGCCGTCCCCCCGCTCGATACCGGTCACGTACACGCTGCGCGTCACGCGTGCTCTCCGTCTCTCGTCTGGTCCTCTGGTGGGGTCGATCGACCCGGATGGGAGGGGCTTGCCCTCTTGACAATACCTCCGCGGATGGGTAGGGCGCCCGCCGGACGAGTGGCCCGGGGCGAAGGGCCCGGGGCCGCCGCGGCGGCCGACGGGGAGCGCGCCGCACCCCCGGCGCGTGGAACAATCGGACACGCTTCATCCCATACCCCCTTCCTTCATCTGTACGGCCGTCCGCCCGCACCCGGACGGCCAGGTACGCCCAGGAGCAGGAGACACAGCACGATGCGTATCGGAGTTCTCACCGCAGGCGGCGACTGCCCGGGCCTCAACGCTGTCATCCGGTCGGTCGTACACCGCGCCGTCGTCGGACACGGGGACGAGGTCATCGGCTTCGAGGACGGCTTCAAGGGCCTCCTCGACGGCCACTTCCGCCCCCTCGACATCAACGCCGTCAGCGGCATCCTCGCCCGCGGCGGCACCATCCTCGGCTCGGCCCGGATGGAGCGCGCCCGGCTCCACGAGGCCGCCGAGAACGCCCAGGAGCTGGCCACGCGCTACGGCATCGACGCGCTGATCCCGATCGGCGGCGAGGGCACCCTCACCGCCTCCCGGATGCTGTCGGACGCCGGGATGCCCGTGGTCGGCGTACCGAAGACCATCGACAACGACATCTCCTCCACCGACCGCACCTTCGGCTTCGACACCGCCGTCACGGTCGCCACGGAAGCCATAGACCGTCTCAAGACCACCGCCGAGTCCCACCAGCGGGTGATGGTCGTCGAGGTCATGGGCCGCCACGCGGGCTGGATCGCCCTGGAGTCCGGCATGGCCGGCGGCGCCCACGGCATCTGCCTGCCGGAGCGCCCCTTCGAGGTGGACGCGCTGGTCAAGATGGTCGAGGAACGCTTCGCGCGCGGCAAGAAGTTCGCCGTCGTCTGCGTCGCGGAGGGCGCGCACCCCGCCGAGGGCTCCATGCCGTACGAGAAGGGCGCGATCGACGCCTACGGCCACGAGCGCTTCGCCGGCATCGGCAACCGCCTCGCCATCGAGCTGGAGCACCGCCTGGGCAAGGAGGCCCGCCCGGTCATCCTCGGCCACGTCCAGCGCGGCGGCACCCCCACCGCCTACGACCGCGTCCTCGCCACCCGCTTCGGCTGGCACGCCGTGGAGGCCGTGCACCGGGGCGACTTCGGCAGGATGACCGCGCTGCGCGGCACCGACATCGTGATGGCGCCGCTCGCCGACGCGGTCACCGAGCTCAAGACCGTCCCGGAGAACCGGATGTACGAGGCCGAGTCCGTCTTCTGAGCGGCCCCGGGGCTACGCCGAGCCGCCCGCGAGCTGCCAGAACCGGTCCACGATGCCCGCCAGGAACTCCCGGCCCGCGTCCCCGCTGCCGGCGCCGGTCTCGGCGCCGCCCCAGCTGAGCGTGGCCACCATCCGGGACTGGTAGTCCCCGTGCAGCCGCTCCAGCACCTGCTCCAGCTGCTGCTTGGGGACCGGCAGCAGCTTGGCGAGCGGCTTCACGTACGCCTGCCAGCGCGTGGTGACCGCGCTGCGCAGCAGACCGGCCAGCTCCTCGTGGCGGCCGGCCGCCGTCACGAACTGCGCGGGCGTCAGGCCGAGTACCGAGGCCAGGGCGGCGGACTGCCGCTCGTTGCCCTTCCAGCGGCCGGTGTCCTCCATCTTCTGGTACGCGCCCGTCTCCAGCCCGATGCGCCGGGCCAGTTCGTCCGCCGCGAGCCCCCGCGCGATCCGGTGCTCCCGCAGCGTCACCGGCTCGGCGAGCAGCTCGCCGGGGGAACACCACAGGACCCCGGCGAGCGCGGTGAGCTCGGCGGACGAGGGCGATATCTCGCCACGCTCCCAGGCCATCACGGTCTCGGGTGCCACGAGAAGTCCGTACTGGGCGCGCAGGCCGTAGGCGACATGACCGGGCGCCATGCCCAGGGCCGCGCGCAGCCGGCGCGCGGCGGGGGCATTGAATGGTGGGCTGGAGTGCACACCGCACACCGTAGGAGTCACCGGCCGGTGGCGCCTACAGACCAAACAAACAAGCCCATACCTCGGAGGAACATCCTAGGAAAGTGCGGGCATTTACCGGTTTTCCCAGCGACTGTCCGGTAATCGGTGCACTGGAAGATCCATTCCCTTCGTACGGTTTCAGCCAGCCCCCGCCCGCGCAAGAGCCGTCACGGCCCCTCCACGGAATCCCCGCCCGGCCGCAGCCACAGCGTCGCCAGCGGCGGCAGGGTCATCCGCAGGCTCGCCGGACGGCCCTGGGCCGGCTCCGGCTCGGCCCGCAGCGGACGCGCGTGGTGCACGCCGCTGCCCCCGTAGCACTCCAGGTCCGTGTTGAGCACCTCCCGCCAGAGCGGCATCCCCTCCGGGACCCCGATCCGGTAGCCGTGCCGGACCACGGGGGAGAAGTTCGACACCGCCAGCAGCGGCGAGCCGTCCCGCGCGTAGCGGAGGAAGGCGAAGACGTTGTCCTCCGCCGCGTCCGACTCCACCCACGCGAAGCCCTCCGGCACGCTGTCGCGCTCCCACAGGGCGGGCGTCGCCGTGTACGTCCGGTTCAGGTCGCCCACCAGCGCGCGCACCCCGCGGTGGTCACCGGCCGCCCCGTAGGAGTCGTCCAGCACCCACCAGTCCGGCCCGTGCGCCTCCGACCACTCCGAGCCCTGCGCGAACTCCTGCCCCATGAACAGCAGTTGCTTGCCCGGGTGGGCCCACATGAAGCCCAGGTAGGCCCGGTGCGCGGCCCGCTGCTGCCACCAGTCCCCGCTCGGCATCTTCGACACCAGCGCCTGCTTGCCGTGCACCACCTCGTCGTGCGAGATCGGCAGCACGTAGTTCTCGCTGAACGCGTAGACCATCCCGAAGGTCATGTCGTGGTGGTGGTACTTGCGGTGCACCGAGTCCTTCGACATGTACCGCAGGGTGTCGTGCATCCAGCCCATGTTCCACTTGAGGCCGAAGCCCAGGCCGCCCGAGTCCGTCGGCCGGGTCACCCCGTTCCACGCGGTGGACTCCTCCGCGATCGTCACCACGCCCGGGCAGCGCCGGTAGACCGTCGCGTTCATCTCCTGGAGCATCGCCACCGCGTCCAGGTTCTCCCGGCCGCCGTGCTCGTTCGGCAGCCACTCGCCCTCGTCGCGCGAGTAGTCCAGGTAGAGCATCGAGGCCACCGCGTCCACGCGCAGGCCGTCCACGTGGAACTCCTCGCACCAGTACACCGCGTTGGCGACGAGGAAGTTGCGGACCTCCTTGCGGCCGTAGTCGAACTCCAGGGTCCCCCAGTCCGGGTGCGCGGCCCGGCGCGGGTCGTGGTGCTCGTACAGCGGCCGGCCGTCGAACTCCGCCAGGGCCCAGTCGTCCCGCGGGAAGTGCGCGGGCACCCAGTCGACGATCACCCCGATCCCGGCCCGGTGCAGGGAGTCCACCAGGAAGCGGAAGTCGTCCGGGCCGCCCATCCGCGAGGTCGGCGCGTAGAAGCCGGTCACCTGGTAGCCCCACGAGCCCCCGAAGGGGTGCTCGGCCACCGGCATGAACTCCACGTGCGTGAAGCCCAGCTCCTTGATGTACGCGGGCAGCTGCTCGGCCAGCTGCCGGTAGCTGAGCCCCGGCCGCCAGGAGGCCAGGTGCATCTCGTACACCGAGAAGGGCGCCTGGTGCGGGGGCCGGGCCCCGCGCGCCGCCATCCAGTCGGCGTCCTGCCAGACGTACGCCGACTCCGTGACCACCGAGGCGGTCGCCGGCGGCACCTCCGCCGCCCGCGCCATCGGGTCCGCGCGCAGGGTGTGGCTGCCGTCCGGGCGGGTGATGTCGTACTTGTACAGCGTGCCCGCGCCCACCCCGGGCAGGAACAGCTCCCACACACCGCTCGACCCGAGCGAGCGCATCGGGTAGGCGACGGAGTCCCAGTACGAGAAGTCCCCCGAGACCCGGACCCCCTGGGCGTTCGGCGCCCACACCGTGAACCGGGTGCCCGCCACCCCCTGGTGCTCCATGGTCCGGGCGCCCAGCGCCGTCCACAGCCGCTCGTGCCGGCCCTCGCCGATCAGGTGCAGGTCCAGCTCGCCGAGGGCGGGCAGGAAGCGGTAGGGGTCCTCGGTCTCGCTCTCGTCGCCGTCGTACGCCACGAGCAGCCGGTACTCCGGCACCGCGGTCAGCGGCAGCAGCGCCGAGAACAGCCCGTCGCCCTCGTCGAAGAGCTCGGCCCGCAGCCCCTTCGCCACGACGGTGACGGACTTCGCGAAGGGGCGCAGCACCCGGAAGCACACCCCGCCCCGCTGGGTCCGCGCCCCGAGCACCGCGTGCGGATCGTGGTGGCGGCCCTCCAGCAGCCGCGCCCGTTCCTCACCGCCCAGCGGGGTCGCCGGCCGGACCCCGTGCGGCGGGGCGGCCTGCCGGGCCCGCGGGGGGCGGGGCTTCTTCGCGGCCGCCGGGGCGGGCGCGGCTTCGTCGCGGACGGTCGGTGACGGCTGTCGTGCGGCGCTCACGCGAGCGGCCTCCTCGGGGGCTTCGGATGGGGGTGGGACTGCGGTACGGAACCGGGGGCCGGCGGGGTCGGCGGCACCCGGTGCGCGGGCCGCACGGGCTCCGACAGCCGCCGGATCGCGGCCATCGGCACATGCAGCCAGTCGGGGCGGTGCCGGAACTCGTACCGGGCCTCGTACACCGCCTTGTCGGTCTCGTAGGCCCGCAGCAGGACGGGATCCTCGCGCGGGTCCCGGCCCGTGGTGCGGGCGTAGCCCTCGCAGAAGGCCGTCCGGCAGTCGTCCGCCCAGGCGGGCGCGAACGGCCGGTGCGAGCGGGCGGCGTAGTCGAAGGAACGCAGTATCCCGGCGATGTCGCGCACCGCCGGTTCGGGACGGCGCCGGTCGGCCAGCGGCCGGGCCGGCTCGCCCTCGAAGTCGATCAACGACCAGGAGCCGTCGAGGGTGCGCAGGGTCTGACCCAGATGGAGGTCCCCGTGGATCCGCTGCGCGGACACCCCGGCCCCGCGCGAGGCGGCCAGGGCGTCGAAGGCGCCCCGCAGCCCCGGCTCGTACGGCCGCAGCGCGGGCACCTCGCGGGCGGTGGCGGCCAGCCGCGCGGTCATCCCCGCGGCCAGCCGGGCCGTCTGCTCCGGGTCCAGCGCCACCGTGGGCAGGGCCGCGGCCAGGGCGCTGTGCACCTCGGCGGTGGCCCGCCCCAGCGCGTGCGCCTCGGCGGTGAAGTCGGCCCCGGCGCCCAGGCGGCGCAGCGCGAGCTGCCAGCCGTCGTCGGAGCCGCGCAGGTACGGCTGGAGCACGCCCAGGGTCAGCGGTTCGCTCCCGGGCGGCTCGGCCTCGTACCAGGCCACGGGCGCGGGGACCCGGGTGCAGCCGGCGGCGGCCAGGGCCCGGGGCAGCTCCAGGTCCGGGTTGACCCCGGGGCCGACCCGCCGGAACACCTTGAGGATGAACGAATCTCCGTAGATGAGAGAGGAGTTCGTCTGCTCCCCGGACAGCGGCCGCGGGGTGAGCCCCGCCGGGATCGGCGTGAGCGGATCCCGGTCGAAGCGCAGCGGCCCGAGGGTGCCGGGGGAGCGCAGCCGCTCCAGCAGCATGGCCGCGAGCCGCGGGTCGCCCAGCGCCTCGTAGACCGCGCGGCCGGCGTACGGTCCGTCCTCGGCGTGCCCGATCAGCGTGGGCGCGAGGGCGGGCGGCAGGGACGGGCGGATGCCCAGCAGCAGCTGGTAGCAGTCCCCGTCCACATCGAGGAGCAGATGGAGCAGCCCGGGGGTGGATCCGGGGGGCAGCAGCTCGGCCGCAGAGACGATTCTGAGCCCGCTGATGGCCCGCCCCTTGCCCGCGAACCAGCGCTGCGCGGGCAGCCAGGCCCGCAGCATCGGCTCCAGTGGGGCGATTCCGGCGGCCCGGTCGGCCGTCAGCCGGCTCCGGGCGGATGCAGCCTCCGACATGGCGTCGCGTCCTTTCCCCGGGGCGGTCACAGAATGCGCAGAGTGTCCCGGATGCGCGGCAGTTGCTTCTCCGGCATGTGCGAGTGTCGGGTCAGGATGATCCGTACAGGGGCGGGCGATTGACCCGTTCGAGGCGCCCGCCCCCTCTTGTGCCGCTGCGCGGCCGCGTCCGTCGCTATACGGTGCGGCGGCGGCCGCCGCGCTGTTCCGCGCGCAGGCGGAACCAGTAGAAGCCGTGTCCCGCCAGGGTCAGCAGGTACGGCCACTCACCGATCGGCGGGAAGCGCACGTCACCCGTGAGCTCCACCGGGACCCGCCCGTTGAACGACTGCAGGTCCAGCTCGGTGGGCTGCGCGAAGCGCGAGAAGTTGTGCACGCACAGCACCAGGTCGTCCCCGTACTCGCGCAGGAACGCGAGTACCGCCGGGTTCGACGACTGCAGTTCGGTGTACGAGCCGAGGCCGAAGGCCGGGTTCGCCTTGCGGACCTCGATCAGCCTGCGGGTCCAGTGCAGCAGCGAGGAGGGCGACGCCATGGCCGCCTCGACGTTGGTGACCTGGTACCCGTGGACCGGGTCCATGATGACCGGCAGGTTCAGCCTGCCCGGATCGCAGGAGGAGAAACCGGCGTTCCGGTCCGGGGTCCACTGCATCGGGGTGCGGACGCCGTCGCGGTCGCCCAGCCAGATGTTGTCCCCCATGCCGATCTCGTCGCCGTAGTAGAGGACGGGCGAGCCGGGCAGCGACAGCAGCAGGGCCGTGAACAGCTCCATCTGGTTGCGGTCGTTGTCCAGGAGGGGGGCGAGCCGGCGGCGGATGCCGATGTTGGCCCGCATGCGCGGGTCCTTGGCGTATTCCGCGTACATGTAGTCGCGCTCTTCGTCCGTGACCATTTCGAGCGTGAGCTCGTCGTGGTTGCGCAGGAAGATGCCCCACTGGCAGTTCTTCGGGATGGCCGGGGTCTTGGCCAGGATCTCGGAGACCGGGTAGCGGGACTCTCTTCGCACCGCCATGAAGATGCGCGGCATCACGGGGAAGTGGAAGGCCATGTGGCATTCGTCCCCGCCCTTGGCGAAGTCCCCGAAGTAGTCGACCACGTCCTCGGGCCACTGGTTGGCCTCGGCGAGCAGCACCGTGTCCGGGTAGTGGGCGTCGATCTCCGCCCGGACCCTTCTCAGCAGCTCGTGGGTGCGCGGCAGGTTCTCGCAGTTGGTGCCCTCCTCGGCGTACAGGTAGGGCACGGCGTCGAGGCGGAAGCCGTCGATGCCGAGGTCCAGCCAGAACCGCAGGGCGGAGATGATCTCCTCCTGGACCGCCGGGTTCTCGAAGTTGAGGTCCGGCTGGTGGGAGAAGAAGCGGTGCCAGTAGTACTGCTTGCGTACGGGGTCGTACGTCCAGTTCGAGGTCTCGGTGTCGACGAAGATGATGCGGGCGTCCTGGTACTGCTTGTCGTTGTCGGCCCACATGTAGTAGTCGCCGTAGGGGCCCTCGGGGTCCTTGCGCGACTGCTGGAACCACTCGTGCTGGTCGCTCGTGTGGTTCATGACGAAGTCGATGATCACCCGCATGCCGCGGCTGTGCGCCGCGTCCACGAACTCCACGAAGTCGGCGAGATCGCCGAACTCGGGGAGCACGGAGGTGTAGTCGGAGACGTCGTAGCCGCCGTCGCGCAGGGGCGAGGCGAAGAAGGGCGGGAGCCAGAGGCAGTCGACGCCGAGCCACTGGAGGTAGTCCAGCTTCGCGGTGAGCCCCTTGAGGTCACCCACGCCGTCGCCGTTGCTGTCGTGGAAGGATCGGACGAGGACTTCGTAGAAGACCGCCCGCTTGAACCAGTCGGGATCGCGGTCCTTGGCGGGGGTGTCCTCGAAGGTGTCGGGGACGGGATCGTTGATCATCATGAGGTGGGTGACCCTCCGGTGGGCGGGGACGGTCGCAGAGCGGCCAGAACGTGCGCGGGCGTGCGGCCCGGCTCTAGGCGCACGTAGTTCGCCCTGCCCCAGTGATAGGTCTCGCCGGTGAGCTCGTCGCGCACCGCGAGGGACCCGTGCCAGTCGAGGCCGAGTACCGGCATGTCCAACGAGACCGTCGCCTCCTGGGTGTGGTGCGGATCGAGGTTGACGACCACCAGTACGGAATTGGCTCCCGCATGCTTCGAATAGGCGATCACCTGTTCGTTGTCGGTCGAATGGAAGTGGATGTCCCGCAGCTGCTGGAGCGCGGGGTTGCACCGGCGCAGCCGGTTCAGCGTGGTGATCAGCGGGGCGATGGTGCGGCCCTCGCGGTCGGCGGCGGCCCAGTCGCGCGGCCGCAGCTCGTACTTCTCGGAATCCAGGTACTCCTCGCTGCCCTCGCGCACCGGGGTGTTCTCGCAGAGCTCGTAGCCGGCGTAGACGCCCCAGGTGGGGGACAGGGTGGCGGCGAGCACGGCCCGGACCTCGAAGGCGGCACGGCCGCCCCGCTGGAGGTACTCGTGGAGGATGTCGGGGGTGTTGACGAAGAAGTTCGGCCGCATCACGGAGGCCGAGCGGGTGGCCGCCAGCTCGGTCACGTAGTCGGTCAGCTCGGCCTTGGTGTTGCGCCAGGTGAAGTACGTGTACGACTGCTGGAAGCCGACCGCGGCCAGCGCCCGCATCATCGCGGGCCGGGTGAACGCCTCCGCCAGGAAGATCACGTCCGGGTCGGACTTGTTGATGTCCGCGATCACCTTCTGCCAGAAGACGACAGGCTTGGTGTGCGGGTTGTCGACCCGGAAGATCCGGACCCCGTGCTCCATCCAGTGCCGCAGGATCCGGCAGGTCTCCTCGACGATCCCGGCCATGTCGGTGTCGAAGTGGACCGGGAAGATGTCCTGGTACTTCTTCGGCGGGTTCTCGGCGTAGGCGATCGTGCCGTCGGCGCGGTGGCGGAACCACTCCGGGTGCTTCTCCACCCACGGGTGGTCCGGGGAGCACTGGAGCGCGAAGTCCAGTGCGATCTCCAGGTCCAGCTCGCGGGCCCGCGCGACGAAGGCGTCGAAGTCCTCCAGGGTGCCCAGTTCGGGGTGGACGGCGTCGTGCCCGCCCTCCGTGGATCCGATGGCCCACGGCACACCCGGGTCCCAACTGCCTGCGGAGAGCGTGTTGTTGGGGCCCTTGCGGTAGGTGCTGCCGATGGGGTGGACGGGCGGCAGGTACACCACGTCGAAGCCCATGGCCGCGACCGCCGGCAGCCGCTCGGCGGCGGTCCGGAAGGTGCCGCTGACCGGAGGCTTGCCGGGCTCCAGCACCGCCCCCTCCGAGCGCGGGAACATCTCGTACCAGGAGCCGAAGAGGGCCCGCTTGCGCTCCACGAGCACGGGCAGCGGCTTGGCGGCGCTGACCAGCTCCCGGTACGGGCGCCGGGCGAACGCGGCGTCCACCGCCGGGGCGAGCGCGGCCGCGTACCGCTCCGCCGGGGGCCGGTCCTCGTCCCGCAGGACCGCGGCGGCGGACAGGACGGCCTCGCGGCCGTCGCGCTTGGGGATCCGGGACCCGGCGCGCTCGTAGAGCTCCGCGCCCTCCAGCAGCACCAGTCCGGTGTCGATGCCGGCCGGGATCTTGATAGCGGCGTGCGCCCGCCAGGTGGCGACCGGGTCGCTCCACGCCTCGACGGTGTAGGTCCACCTCCCCTCGGTCTCGGCGGAGACCCGGGCCCCCCACCGGTCGGTGCCGGGGGCGAGCTCGCGCAGCGGCACGGGGGGCCGCAGCCGTCCGCTCGGATCACGCAGGACGACATGGGCGGCGACGGCGTCGTGCCCTTCGCGGAACACGGTGGCGGAGATCTCGAAGACCTCGTCCACCACCGCCTTGGCGGGTCTGGCGCCGCAGTCGACGGCGGGGCGGACGTCCAGCACGGGAATGCGACCGATCATGATGGGATCACCTGGGGGCAGTTCGCAGGGCTCGGTGACAACAGGCCAGCCGGGATCACGGCTGGTAGTGCACGCTCTGTTCGCTCTGTTTCTAGCCGCTCAGTGGACGGCTGGGCTGCGGGCATGGCCGCTCCTGTCCGCGTTCACTCGGGTGGCGGGGAGAGGGTTTGTGGGCGGGTGCGCCGTGCGTGTACGACGTGTGCGTACAGGTGCGTGTACAAGGTGCCTGTACGACGTGTACCCGGGGAGCCCTTCCCCATCCTGCCCGGCCCAATCCGCGCGCTCTGTTAACTACTCGTACGTAGCGGAACCCGCGATACCAACCCCCGTGCGGACATCCGCCGGGGCTCCGTCAAGTCGGCCGGGACGGGCTCCCCGGGGCCCGGAAACCTCCGTCACACGCGTCTCCTGAGCCACTGGAGAACCACTCGTGCGGGGGAGGGCCAGACCGGCCTTTGTTCACGCGAGGCAGGAGTGACCGGTGGGGCGCGAGGGGCCCGTGAGGCCCCGTCATGCGCCGTGCCCCGCCCCGGAACCTTCCGTCGGCCCGGACGCGGGGGACGCGATTCGGACGATCGTCCTCCGAGCGGCCGGGCGGGACGTCCGGGGATCCGTGGCGGCGGGCAGGGGCCCGGCGCTAGCCTTCCCGGGGTGATGCGCGGATGCACAGCGTGGTGCGACCGCTCCGATCCGCAACCCCCTGCGAAGGTGGAACGTGTGAAGGCTATCCGTCGATTCACCGTGCGCCCCGTCCTCCCCGAGTCCCTCCTGCCGCTCACCGGCCTCGCGCGCAACCTGCGCTGGTCCTGGCACGTGGAGACCCGCGAACTCTTCCAATCCGTCGACCCCGAGGGCTGGCAGGCAGCCGGCGGCGATCCCGTGCGGATGCTCGGTACCGTCTCCGCCGCCCGTATCGAGGAACTGGCCGAAGACCGCCGGTTCCTGCGGCGGCTCGCCGTCGCCGCCGCCGACCTCGACGACTACGTGAACGGCGGGAGGTGGTACCAGAGCCAGGAGAACGGCGCGGAACTGCCCGCCGCCATCGCCTACTTCTCCCCCGAATTCGGGATCACCGCCGCCCTCCCGCAGTACTCCGGGGGCCTCGGCATCCTCGCCGGGGACCACCTCAAGGCCGCCAGCGACCTCGGCGTCCCGCTCATCGGCGTGGGACTCCTCTACCGGCACGGCTACTTCCGCCAGTCGCTCTCCCGCGACGGCTGGCAGCAGGAGCACTATCCCGTCCTCGACCCCAACGAACTGCCGCTCGCCCTGGTCCGCCAGGAGGACGGCACCCCCGCCCGCGTCTCGCTGACCCTGCCCGGCGGCCGGGCCCTGCACGCGCACATCTGGCAGGCCCGCGTGGGCCGCGTACCGCTGCTGCTCCTGGACTCCGACGTCGAGGACAACGACGCCGCCGCCCGCGAGGTGACCGACCGGCTCTACGGCGGCGGCAGCGACCACCGGCTGCTCCAGGAGATGCTGCTCGGCATCGGCGGCGTCCGCGCCGTCCGCCTCTACTGCGGCCTCACCGGCCACCCCGGGCCCGAGGTCTTCCACACCAACGAGGGCCACGCCGGTTTCCTCGGGCTCGAACGCATAAGGGAACTGGAGCGGGAGCAGGGCCTGGACTTCGACTCCGCCCTGGAGGCCGTACGCGCCGGGACCGTGTTCACCACGCACACCCCCGTCCCCGCCGGGATCGACCGCTTCGAGCGGAGCCTGGTCGCCCGGCACTTCGGGGAGGGCGCGGAGCTGGCCGGCGTCCCCGTCGAGCGGATCCTGGAGCTGGGCGCCGAGACCTACCCCGGCGGCGACCCCGGGGTGTTCAACATGGCGGTCATGGGGCTGCGGCTGGCCCAGCGGGCCAACGGCGTCTCCACCCTGCACGGCGCGGTCAGCCGGGAGATGTTCGCCGGGCTGTGGCCCGGGTTCGACCCGGCCGACGTGCCCATCACCTCCGTCACCAACGGGGTGCACGCCCCGAGCTGGGTGGCCCCCGAGGTGGTCCGGCTCGGCGCCCGCCAGATCGGCCCCGGCCGTACCGAGGACGCCCTCTCGGTCGGCGGCTCCGCACGCTGGGACGCCGTGGCGGACATCCCGGACCAGGACGTGTGGGACCTGCGGCGGGTGCTGCGCGAGCAGCTGGTGCAGGAGGTACGGGACCGGCTGCGGGCCTCGTGGCTCCAGCGGGGGGCCGCGGCCGCCGAGCTGGGCTGGGTGGACTCCGTACTCGACCCGGACGTGCTGACCATCGGCTTCGCCCGGCGCGTGCCCTCGTACAAGCGGCTGACGCTGATGCTGCGGGACCCCGACCGGCTGCGCCGGCTGCTGCTGGACCCGGACCGGCCGGTGCAGATCGTGGTGGCGGGCAAGGCGCATCCGGCCGACGACGGCGGCAAGCGGCTGGTGCAGGAGCTGGTGCGGTTCGCGGACGACCCGCGGGTGCGCCACCGGATCGTCTTCCTCCCCGACTACGGCATGGCCATGGCGCAGCGGCTCTACCCGGGCTGCGACGTCTGGCTGAACAACCCGCTGCGGCCGCTGGAGGCGTGCGGGACCAGCGGGATGAAGGCGGCGCTCAACGGCTGCCTCAACCTGTCGGTGCTGGACGGCTGGTGGGACGAGTGGTTCGAGCCGGACTTCGGCTGGGCCATCCCCACCGCCGACGGGCTCGGCGCGGACGAGGACCGCCGCGACCACCTGGAGGCCAATGCCCTCTACGAGCTCATCGAGAACCGGGTCGCGCCCCGCTTCTACGACCGGGCCGGCCGGGCCGGGCTGCCGGTGCGGTGGATCGAGATGGTCCGGCGCACGCTGGTGTCCCTCGGGCCCAAGGTGCTCGCCGGGCGCATGGTGCGCGAGTACGTGGAACGGCTCTACGCGCCGGCCGCGCGCGCCCACCGCTCGCTCGACCCCGTGGCGGCGCGGGAGCTGGCCGGGTGGAAGGGCCGGGTGCGGTCCGCCTGGCCGCGGGTGTCCGTGGAGCATGTGGAGGCGCTGGCCGCGGCTCCCGTGAACGGCACCGCCGAGCTGGGGGCCACGCTGACCCTGCGGGTCCGGGTGGCGCTGGACTGCCTGGCGCCCGAGGACGTCGAGGTGCAGGTGCTGGCGGGCCGGGTGGACGCGCAGGACGTGATCCGGGACGGGCGCAGCTTCCCGCTCAAGCCCGCCGGGGGTCCCGACCTGGAGGGCCGCTGGGTGTACGAGGGGCCGCTCGCGCTGGACCGCACGGGGCCCTTCGGGTACACCGTGCGCATCCTGCCCGCGCATCCGCTGCTGGCGACTCCGGCGGAGCTGGGGCTGGTCGCCGTACCGGCCGACACGGACGCGGGGGGCGGCGTACTCCTGCGGTAGGGGCCGGGGTCCCTTCCGGTACGGCGGGGGCCGCAATGGGACAGGGCCGCCCGGGGAGGTTTCCTCCCGGGCGGCCCCGTGTCAGCGGTTCAGCCGGTGCTCATCCGGACCCGCGAGGGGTCAGAAGGTGAGCTTCCAGCTGTCGATCTTTCCGGTGTCGAGGCTCGCGAGGTCCGCGACACGCAGCTTCCAGACACCGGCGGCGGCCTTCGCGGAGGCGTTGACGGTGAACTGCTGGACGATGTTGTCCGCGCTGCCGCCGGTGCGGTTGCGCAGGTTGTAGACGGTGCCGTCGGGGGCGACCAGGTCGACCCGGAGGTCACCGACGTAGGTGTGCTGGATGTTCACGTCCACCTTGAGGGCGCTCGACGCGTTGCCCGTGCGGTTGACGGTGATGGGGGACTCGACGGTCGCGTTGTCCGCGATCGCGTAGTCGGTGGTGTTCTCGAAGACGCTCGGCTGCGAGGTGCCGACCGTCCAGGTGAAGGACGCCGTGCCGGTCTGGTTCTGCGCGTCCCGCACGGTCACGGTCACGTTGGACGTGCCCGCGGTGTTCGCCGTGCCGGTGATCAGACCGGTGGAGGCGTTGATCGACAGGCCGGCCGGGAGGCCGGTGGCCGAGTAGGTCAGGGCGCCCGGGTTGGTGCTGGTCGCCTGGATCTGGAGGCTGACGGCGCTGCCCGTGGCGGTGTTCTGGTTGCCCGGGTTGGTGACCGAGACGCCGTTCACGATGCGGGGGCCGACGTTGATGGCCGCCCACGCGTTGGCCGCGTTGTTGTAGGTGGCCGAGCCGGCGCCGTACAGGTCGGCGGCGGCCTGGAGGGTGGCCGTACGGGCGGCCGCGTAGTTGGTGTTCGACTTGAACAGACCGGTGGTCAGCGCGCGGAACCAGATCTTCGAGGCGGCGTCCCGGCCGATCGCGGTGACCGGCTGGCCGTCGGAGGTCGGCGAGTCGTAGCTCACGCCGTTGACGACCTTGGCGCCCGAGCCCTCGGAGGCCAGGTAGTACCAGTGGTTGGCCGGGCCCGAGGAGTAGTGGACGTCGATGGAGCCGATGCCCGAGTACCAGGCGTCCTTGGAGGAGCCGTCCTTGCTCGGCTTGTCCATGTAGCGCAGCGGGGTGCCGTCGCCGTTGATGTCGATCTTCTCGCCGACCAGGTAGTCGCCGACGTCCTGGGCGTTGTTGGCGTGGAACTCGACCGCCGCGGCGAAGATGTCGGAGGTGGCCTCGTTCAGGCCGCCGGGCTCACCGCTGTAGGTCATGTTGCCGGTGACCGAGGTCAGGCCGTGGGTCATCTCGTGCGCGGCCACGTCGATGGACGTGAGCGGCTTGTTGTTGCCCTCGCCGTCGCCGTAGGTCATGCAGAAGCAGGAGTCCTGCCAGAAGGCGTTGACGTAGGCGTTGCCGTAGTGGACCCGGGAGTACGGGGCCACGCCGTCGTTGCGCAGGCCGTTGCGGCCGTGCACGTTCTTGTAGTAGTCCCACGTCAGCTGGGCGCCGTACTGGGCGTCGGCGCCGGCCGTCTCCGCGTTGGAGGGGGAGCCGTTGCCCCAGATGTCGTCCGGGCCGGAGAAGAGCGTGCCGGTGCCGGAGCTGCCCTTGTTGAGGTTGTAGGTCTTGTGGCCGCCGCGGGCGGCGTCGGTCAGGTTCCAGGTGCTGCCCGACTGGGTGCTGCCGATGGTGACCTGGCCGCTGTACTGGGTGTTGCCGGTGCCGGTCTCGATGGCCTGCCACTCGGTGATCTTGGCGCCGGTCTTGGCGTTGGTCACCACGTGCAGCTCGTTCGGGGTGCCGTCGTGCTGGAGGCCGCCGACGACGGTCTCGAACGCGAGGACGGGGACGCCTTCGGCCGCCCAGATCACCTTGCGGGCGTTCTGGGAGGGCTTGGCCTCCTTGGAGCCCTCGGCCCCGGCGGCGGCCACGGCCTGGCTCTCGGCGGCGGCCGGAGTGACGGTGGCGTCCGTGTCCGCGACCTTGATCTCGTGGTGAGTCGCCTTCGTCACACTCTTGGTGACGCCGCCCTTGGCGTGGACGGTGAGGTCACCGCCGAGCACGGGCAACCCGTTGTAGGTCCGCTCGTACGTGGTGTGCGTGGTGCCGTCCGCATCCTGGACGACATCGCGGACCACCAGCTTCTCGCCACTTCCGAGGCCGAGCGCCTTCGCGGCCTGGGCGGTGGTGGAGTTGGCCTCGGCGAGGAGCGTCGCACGCTCCGACGCGCTGAGTACGCGGTTGGCGGCGCCGGGGTTGGCCTGCGCGGCCTTGGGTGCCTGTGACGCGGTGGCGTCGGCGGTGGCGGTTCCGGTCTGTACACCTACGGCGAGCAGGGCCGCCGCGGCAACGAGCGCGCCCGCCGCGGTGGCACGCCTCTGGGGGGTGGACCTCAACGCAGACTCCTTCTGCAAGGGGGGTTCCGGACGGCTGGGTGGGCCTCCGGGCAGAACAGGGCTGGTGCGATGAACGGTCGAAGATTGCCACTTGGCGGCTCGGATGTCAGGGCCGCGTCAAAAGGTTGGCCGGAAACGGTTCGTTGTCCGAAGCGACGTATCCGGTATCCGGAACATTCACCTTTGTGTGCGCGGCAGCACGTCCAGCATTCGGAACGCCTGGTACCGGTTGCTAACACTTGCGCAACAAGAGACTGGGTTGACCGAAAGGGCGTTTACCGTACGGGTGTTTGTCGTACTGTTTGCCGGTGCGGCAGATGTTCGGTGCCAGGGGAAGCCACGGACACCCGCCACTGTCATAGACCACGTGCCAGGGGGGCCCATGAGGCATGTTCATTTTCCTGCGCAAAGTGTTGCCCTGGCGGCCCATGAGACCCTGGCGCCCTTGCGGCGCCTCGGGGACAAGGCCCGCTGGTACCGGCCGGCCGCGATAGCCGCCGACTTCCTCGGCGCCGCGATCCCCGTCGGGCTCGTCTTCGACGCCGCCCAGCAGGTCCGGCCGCTGTACTGCGCCCTGGCCGCCGCGCTGGCGTGGACCGGGGTGCAGGCGCTGCGCCGCCGGTACGCGACCCGGGCGCTCGGCGAGTCCCGCGGCGTGCTCCCGGTCCTCCACGACTGGCTCATTCTGATCGGCGTACTGGCCGTGGCCCGCGTGGTCACCGAGGAGGCCACGCCCCGGCTGTCGGCCCTCGGCGCCCTGCTGCCCGCCCTGCTGATCACCGTCGCCTGCCACAAGCTGACCTACCGCCACCTCTCGGCGGCCCGCCGCGAGGCCCAGGCCGTCAGCCGGGTCCTCGTCATAGGGGAGCCCGACGCCGCCGAGGACGTCATCGCCCACCTCTCCGCCCGCACCGACCACCCGTACGTGGTGGTCGGCGTCGTCCCCGTCGGCGGCGGACCGCTGGCCAGCGGGGTGCCCGTGGCCGCCCGGCTCGGCGCCGACGGGCCCGAGGCCCCCGGCGGGGACGCCGCGGCCGTGCTCGGGGCCGTCCGCAGCCACCACGCCGACCTGGTGCTCGTCGCCCCCGGGGTGCGGATCACGGGGGAGCGGCTGCGCCGCGTCGCCTGGGCCCTGCACGACGCGGGGCTGGAGCTCGCCGTCTTTCCCGGCCTGGTGGAGGTCTCGGTCAAGCGGCTGGAGACCCTCTCCGCGGGCGGGCTCGCCGTGCTGCGCGTGGCGCCGCCCGTCAGCCGCGGGGTGCAGACCCTGCTCAAGTCCGCCCTGGACCGGGTCGGCGCCGCCGCCGGGCTGCTGCTGCTGTCGCCCTTCCTGCTCGGCATCGTGCTCGCGATCCGCTGCGGCTCGCGCGGCCCGGCCTTCTACCGCCAGCGGCGCATCGGCCGCGACGGGGTCCCGTTCGTCATGTGGAAGTTCCGCACGATGGTCGTGGACGCCGACGCGCGCAAGGCCGAGCTGGCCGGGGCCAACGAGAACGACGGCCTGATGTTCAAGATGCGCCGCGACCCCCGGGTGACCCGGGTGGGCCGGCTGCTGCGCCGCACCTCCCTGGACGAGCTGCCGCAGCTGGTCAACGTACTCGTCGGGGACATGTCGCTGGTCGGCCCGCGGCCGCCGCTGCCGGAGGAGGTGGCCCAGTACGACGAGGTCGAGCTGCGCCGGCTCACCGTGCGCCCCGGGATGACGGGGCTGTGGCAGATCAGCGGCAGGTCCGACCTGTCCTGGGACGAGACCATCCAGCTGGACCTGCAGTACGTCGACAACTGGTCCTTCACCAGTGACGTCGACGTGATGGGCCGCACGCTCCGCGCCGTCGTCGACGGTCGCGGAGCGTACTGAGGGGCCGGGGCCGCCTGTGCGATCAGCTCTGCTCGCGCCACCACCGGTACGTGGCGGCGATGCCGTCCCGCAGCGGGATGCCGGGCTTCCAGCCGAGCGCGGTCAGGCGGCCGACGTCCAGCAGCTTGCGCGGGGTCCCGTCCGGCTTGGAGGTGTCCCAGGCCAGCCGGCCGCGGAAGCCGGTCACCTCGGCGACCGTCTCGGCGAGCTCCTTGATGGTCAGGTCCTCGCCGCAGCCGATGTTCACCGGCTCGTCCCCGTCGTAGTCGCGCAGCAGGACGGCGCAGGCCGCGGCCAGGTCGTCCACGTGCAGGAACTCCCGCCGCGGGGTGCCCGATCCCCACAGGGTGACCTCGTCGCGGCCCTCCGCGGCGGCTTCGTGGAAGCGCCGGATGAGCGCGGGCAGGACGTGCGAGGTCTCCAGGTCGAAGTTGTCCCCGGGCCCGTAGAGGTTCGTGGGCATGGCCGAGATGTACGAGGCCCCGTACTGCTTGCGGTACGACTGGACCTGGACGATCCCCGCGATCTTGGCGAGGGCGTACGCCTCGTTGGTCGGCTCCAGCGGGCCGGTCAGCAGGGAGTCCTCGTGGATCGGCTGCGGGGCCAGCTTGGGGTAGATGCAGGAGGACCCGAGGAACAGCAGCCGGCCCACGCCGGCGGCGTGGGAGCCGCCGATCACGCTGAGCTGGATCTGCAGGTTCTCCTCCAGGAACTGCACCGGGTACGTGCTGTTGGCCATGATCCCGCCGACCTTGGCGGCGGCCAGCACCACGGCGTCCGGGCGGACGTCCTTCAAGTAGGCCGCGGTGGCCGCGGCGTCGCGCAGGTCGAGGTCGGCACGGCCCCGGGTGAGCACGTCGTGGCCGTCGGCGGTCAGCCGGCGGGCGACCGCGGACCCCACGAGGCCGCGGTGGCCCGCGACGAAGACGCGGGCGTTCGGGGGCAGGAGCGGCAGCGAGCTTGTCATACCGCCGATGATGCCAGTCCGCTCCGGCGGGGCCCGCAGTGGTCCGCGGCGGGGACCCGGGCGCCCCGCGCCGCAACCGCGGGCCGGGCGGGCGGCGTCCGGAGCACCGAGCGGCGGCCGCCCCGGCGGGGCCGCGCGGGGGCGGCCGTGTACGGTACGCATCCAGCCCCCGGACGGCGGACCGGCCGCCGGGCGCACCCGCCGGACCGGCGCGATCCGCACCCACCCCGAGGCACCGCCTCACCCGCCTCACCACGACCGACAGCAACCACCAGCAAGGGGACCCCATGGGCAAGACCGCACTGATCACCGGAGTCACGGGACAGGACGGCTCGTACCTCGCCGAGCTCCTGCTCTCCAAGGGCTACACGGTGCACGGTCTCGTGCGGCGGTCCTCCAGCTTCAACACGGAGCGGGTCGACCACATCTACCAGGACCCGCACACCGCGAACCGGTCCTTCGTGCTGCACCACGCCGACCTCTCCGACGGCGTCGCGCTGGTGAACCTGCTGCGGGAGATACGCCCCGACGAGGTCTACAACCTG
Source organism: Streptomyces sp. NPDC047014 (assembly GCF_040644195.1). Lineage (NCBI taxonomy): Bacteria > Bacillati > Actinomycetota > Actinomycetes > Kitasatosporales > Streptomycetaceae > Streptomyces > Streptomyces sp. NPDC047014. Next base: position 81,945 of record NZ_JBEYVX010000019.1, read on the forward strand.
GGCGCGCAGTCCCACGTCCGCGTCTCCTTCGACGCCCCGCTCTACACGGGCGACGTGACCGGCCTCGGCGCGCTGCGGCTGCTGGAGGCCATCCGGGCCAGCGGTGTCGACACCCGCATCTACCAGGCGTCGTCCTCGGAGATGTTCGGGGCCACCCCGCCGCCGCAGAACGAGGGCACCCCCTTCCACCCGCGCAGCCCGTACGGCGCCGCGAAGGTCTTCGCGTACTGGACCACGGTGAACTACCGCGAGGCGTACGACATGTTCGCCGTGAACGGGATCCTCTTCAACCACGAGTCCCCGCGCCGCGGCGAGACCTTCGTGACCCGCAAGATCACCCGCGCGGTGGCCCGTATCAAGGCCGGTCTCCAGGACCACCTCTACCTCGGCAACCTCGACGCGGTGCGCGACTGGGGCTACGCCCCCGAGTACGTGGACGCCATGTGGCGGATGCTCCAGCAGGACGAGCCCACCGACTACGTGGTCGCCACCGGGGTGGCCGCGACCGTCCGCGAGTTCGTCGAGTCCTCCTTCGCGCACGCCGGCCTCGACTGGACCGAGCACGTCCGCTACGACGCCAAGTACGAGCGCCCCAGCGAGGTGGACGCCCTCATCGGCGATGCCTCCAAGGCCCATGACCTGCTTGGCTGGAAGCCGTCGGTGCTCGTCGCCGAGCTGGCGCAGATCATGGTGGACGCCGACATCCGCCAGGTCGAGGACCAACTCGCGGGGGCGACGGTCCGTATCGACCGCTGAGGCTTTATATTTCGCCTACGATTTGCCGTGTTCCGGTCATGCAGGCGGTTCTGCGTCTGTGTGTCCGGGGCAAACGTGTCGTATGTCCCTGATGCACCCTCCCTGCTGAACCTTTGATTCCAAGTTGGTATGCAACGGGTCAAGGGAGGTGACCGGGCCCTCGGGTAAGCCCTAGTCTGCGCCAGATACATATGGCTGTTCGGATAGTTCCAGCCATCAAACCGGGCAATTGCCCTGGGGGGCTCATGCGTAGATCCAGAGGGCTGACTGCCGCCCTCGTTCTGTCACTGGCCGGTGCGGGTACCGGTATAGGTCTGGTGCTGATGCCGCAGGCGTCCGCCATCACGGCCCCGGTGGCATTCACCGCCGACGAACTGCCGACCTGGCAGCCCGACGGCATCGTCTGGGCGATGGCCCAGGCGGAGGGCACCGTCTTCGCCGGCGGTACCTTCTCGGCCGTCCGTCCGCCCGACGGCACGGCCGGCGCCGAGCAGGAAGCCGTGAACTTCGTCGCGCTCGACGCGGCCACGGGCAAGCCGACCTCCTGCAAGCTGGCCTTCACCATCGGGGACGGCACCGCGACCGTCCGTACGCTGGTCGTCTCCAAGGACAAGAAGACCCTCTACGCGGGCGGCTACTTCGGCGCCGTCAACGGCACCCCGGTCTCCAGCATCGCGGCCATCGACATCGCGAGCTGCACCCCCAAGGCAGCGTTCCACCCCGGCTTCCCCGCCACCGTGCGCGGGCTCGCCGTCACGGACGACACCCTGTACGCGGCCGGCGACTTCACCACCGTCGAGGGCCAGAGCCGCGAGCGGTTCGCCGCCGTGGACGCCGGCTCCGGCGCGCTCAAGCCCTTCAAGGCCAACGCGGACGAGCCGGGCCGGGCGGTCGAGGTCACGCCCGACGGCAAGAACGTGCTGCTCGGCGGCGACTTCTTCACGGTCAACAACGCGAACAGCCACGCGCTGGCCGTCGTCGACGCCACCTCCGGCGCCGTGAAGAAGACCTACACCAACATCCCGTCGAACTCGGTCGTCAAGGACATCTCCACCGACGACACCGGCTTCTACACCGGCAACGAGGGCTCCGGCGGCGGTGTCTTCGACGGCCGCATCGGCCTGCGCCTGAGCGACTTCACCGAGAAGTGGCGTGACCGCTGCCTCGGCGCCACCCAGTTCGTGCTCCCGTACGAGGGCGTGCTCTACAGCTCCTCGCACGCGCACGACTGCTCCACCGAGCTGGAGTTCCCCGACGGCAAGCGGAACTTCCTGCTGGCCCAGCCGACCAACCACGAAGGCGCCGCCCCCGCGCCCGTGGACGGCTTCGTGCGCGGCCCGGCCAAGCTCGGCTGGCACCCCACGGCCAACGACGGTCTCGGCGAGGGCATCGGCCCGCGCGTGATGGCCGTGGCCGAGAAGAACGACGTCAAGTACATGTGGGTCGGCGGTGAGTTCACCCTCATCAACGGCAAGGCCCAGCAGGGTCTGACCCGCTTCGCCTCCACCGGCGACGTCGGCGCCCCGACCACCCCGGTGGCCAGCGCCTCCAGCGTCAAGCCCGGCGAGGCCCAGGTCCGCTGGCGCACCAGCTACGACGCGGACGACAGCAAGCTGACGTACCGCATCTACCGCAACGGCTCCACCACCCCGGCGGCCACCGTCACGGCCAGCTCGCTGGAGTGGGAGCGCCCGCAGGCGTCCTGGAACGACACCACCGTCAAGGCGGGCCAGACGTACACCTACCGGGTGACCGCGACCGACGCCGCCGGCAACACCAGCGCGTTGTCGGCCACCACCTCGGTGACCGTCCCGACCTCCGTCCAGTCCTACCCGGACCAGGTCCGCGCCGACGGCGCCGAGCTGTACTGGCGCTACGACGACACGGTCAGCCCCTACGTCGCCGACTCCTCGGTGTCCGGCAACCGCAGCGGTGTCCAGGTCAACACCCCCGCCCTCAAGCAGTCGCCCGGCGCGATCGGCGGCAGCACGGCGATGGGCTTCAACGGCACCAGCCAGCAGGTCCACAGCGACCGCCGCCAGTCGGTCGGCAGCACCTTCACGCTGGAGACGTGGTTCAAGACCAACACCACGCGCGGCGGCAAGCTGATCGGCTTCGGCAACAACACCGCCCGCAGCAGCGGCTCGTACGACCGCCAGATCTACATGACCAACACCGGTCGCCTGGTCTTCGGCGTCTACAACGGCACGACGCGCACGGTCACCACCGGGCTGTTCGACACGTACAACGACAACAAGTGGCACCACGTGGTCGGCACCCAGGGCCCCGGCGGCATCACGCTGTACGTCGACGGCCAGAAGAAGGACACGCTGAACGCCACCAGCAACGCCACCTACGCGGGCTACTGGCACGTGGGCGGCGACAACCTCGGCAGCTGGCCGAACCGGCCGACGAGCAACTTCTACGCCGGCCAGCTCGACGAGACCGCCGTCTACCCGTCGGCGCTCACCGACGCCCAGGTCAAGAAGCACTTCGACCTGGCGAAGGCCCCGACCGACACGGTCTCCGCGGTCAAGGCGACCGAGGACACCTACGTCAACCAGGGCGCCCCGAGCACCGCGTACGGCACGTCCACCTCGCTCGCGGTGCGGGGCACCTCGGCGTACCAGACGTACCTGCGCTTCAACCTGCCGGCCGCCCCGGCGGGCCAGGTGCTGAAGTCCGCGGCGCTGCACTTCAAGACCAGCACCCAGGCGGGAGCCGGCACCGCCGACACCGTCTCCGTGGTCCCGGTCACCGGCAACTGGACGGGCGCGGGCACCACGTTCAACACCAAGCCCGCCCTCGGCAGCCCGGCCCTCGGCACCATCGCCGGAGTCCCGGACGCCTCGGCCGTGCACAGCGTGGACCTGAACACCGCGGCGATCACCGCGGCCCTGGGCAGCAACTACAGCCTGGGTCTGACGAGCGCGGGCACCGACCCGCTGTGGATCTGGTCCTCCGAGTCCACGGCGGCGGAGGGTACTCCGCAGCTGGTGCTCACCTTCGGCGCGAAGTAACAGGCGCCGGAACAACCGCCTGACGGAAACCGCGGGGCCCGGCGCACTGGCCGGGCCCCGCTTTCCCGCAACCCCCTTGAGCATGTACGGGAGCCACCCGATGTACCGACGCTCCGCAGCGGCCGCTGTCCTGCTGACCGCCGCCCTGACGCTGACCGCCTGCAGTTCGGGCGGGGGCGACTCCGACGCCCAGGCCAAGCCGAAGCCCCCGGCCTCGTCGGCGGTCCCCGACCCGGCGGACGCCCCGGCGCCGTCGGCGGCGGCGCCCGACGCGAAGCCGTCCGGCCCCGTCCTGCCCGACGCCAAGCTGACCCCGAAGACGGGCAGCTTCACGGCGGAGGAGAAGAAGTACCTGAGCGGCCGGGTCCCCGAGAAGATGGACCCGGCGGCCGTCCTCCAGACCGGCCAGGAAGCCTGCCAGCGGGTGGCGCGCACGGCCAAGCGCGACAAGGACGCCGCGACCGGCGCCGTCATCACCGGGGAGATCGCGGGCGCCAAGGACGCGATCCCGCTCCTGTGCCCGGACCAGAAGCCGGTCCTCGCCGCGGCGGAGAAGGGCTTCCCCGAGGGGCCCCGCACCTCGCCGGCCGCGGGCAACTACCGCGCGCTGACCCAGGCCACCACCTGCACCTGGGAGGCCAAGGGCAAGGACGGCTCCGTCCTCGCCTCGGGCCCCGAGACCCCGCCGAAGGCCGGGGACAAGATCACGGCCACCGTCCCGGCGGGCACGGCCGAGTTCAACTCCTCCGGCTGCTACGCCTGGATCCCGGCCTAGCCGGACCGAGAACGCCCCCGGAGAACGGCAACAGCCGTTCTCCGGGGGCGTTTTCGTCCGCCGAAGCCGGGTACCCGCGAGGTCACAGTCACCGTCACGGTCACCGTGATGACAGCGGAAGGCGGACCCATGGGCATCGGCGGATGCATCGTCCTCATCGTGGTGGGTGCCATCCTCACCTTCGCCACCGACTGGGAGATGGAGAGCGTCGACCTCGACCTGGTCGGCCTCATCATGATGGCGGTCGGCGGCATCGGCCTGGCCGTCTACACCAGCATCTACAAGCGCCGCCGCACGGCAGCCGCCATCCCGGTGGTCGAGGAACACCGCCGCGACGTCATCTGACCCCGCGGCGGCACCTCCCTCAGCGGCTCAGGGCCTTCTCGTAGACCGGGAGCAGGGTGTCCAGGACTGCCCGCATCGAGAAGGCGTGGGCGGCCAGTTCGCGGGATGCCTGGGACGCCGTGCGGTTCGCGGGCGGGTCCAGGAGGGACAGGACGGCGGCGGAGACGGCCTCCGGGCCCGGGTCCACCGCGCGGCCCGCGCCCGCCCGTGCGATGTCGCGGGCCAGGCCGTTGGAGTGGGTCACCACCGGCGGGACCCCCACCGCCAGGGCCTCCAGCACGGACATCGGGAACGGCTCGTCCACCGACGGCAGCACGTAGACGTGCGCCCGGCGCAGCTCGGCCTGCACCTGCTCGGCGGAGAGCGCCCCCGGCACCGTGAACCGGTCCGTGAGACCCAGCTCCGCGATCCTGGCCCGTACGGAGCCCAGTTCGCCCTCGTCCGGCCCCGCGACCACGAACTGCGCGTCCGGGTGCGCCGCGAGCACCGCCGGGGCCGCGTCCACGAAGTCCACCGGCCGCTTACGGGCCTGCAGGCGCGCCGAGTACAGGATGCGCGGCGGGCCGCTCAGCGGGGGCCGCTCCTCCTGCGCCGGGGTGCCGTTGACCAGCCGGACCGTGTTCGGCAGCGGGGACCCGGCCACCGCGTCCAGGCCCTCCCGCTCGTGCGGGGTCAGGTACAGCAGCGCGTCCGCCCCGCGCAGCAGCCGGCGTACCGCGAGCGCGTCCAGGACCTTCGCCAGCAGCTTCCCGCTCGGGTCCACCATGCCGTGGGTCTGGAGCACCAGCGGCCGGCCCGCCCGCAGCGCCGCCAGCGCCACCGGCAGCGTCACCAGGTCGCGGGCCAGGTGCACATGGACCAGGTCCGCGTCCCGTACGAGGCGCCCCGCCGAGGCCAGCAGCGCCGGCGAGGTCATCCCGCTGAAACCGAGGGGGAGCAGGCGGCGCGCCGGGTACAGCTTCGCCGGGACGCCCTCCACGGACGCGGGCCACTCCGTGAAGCCCTCGCCCAGCGCCAGCAGCCGCGCCTCGTGGCCGCGCTCGCGCAGCCCCTTCGCCAGGTTCAGCGCGACGCGCACCGGCCCGCCGAAGGCGTGGGAGGGGGAGTGCAGGGTGACGGCGTGCAGGACTCTCACTTCGGCTCCTCCACCGGCCGGCGCCGGCCGTCCTGGGTCTGCAGGGTCAGTGCGGGAAGGTCCTGGTGCACCACGGCCCCCGCCCCGGCGACCGCGCAGCGGCCCACCGTGACCCCGGCCAGCACCGTCGCCCGCGCCGCCACCCAGGCACCGTCCTCGACGGTGACCGGGGCGTTGCGGTAGCGGAAGTCGGCCGCCCGGTGGTCGTGCGAGCCGGTGCAGAGCATGGCCTCCTGCGACAGGCACACGTGGGCACCGATCACCACCGGCTCCAGGTTCAGCAGCCAGGCGCCCTCGCCGATCCAGGTGTGGTCCCCGACGGTGAGCTTCCACGGCCACAGCACCCGCACCCGGTGCCGGATCAGCACCCCCTCGCCGATCTTCGCGCCGAAGGCGCGCAGCAGCGCCACCCGCAGCCGCGCCGGGCAGAACCAGGCCATGAACACCGTGTTCATCACGGCGAACCAGAGCGCCTGCGTCAGCAGCCCGCGCCCCTTGTCGTACCCGGCCAGCGTGAAGGACGGAAGATCACGCAACACAAGCCCCCAGTGCTCTCGGCCGCGGCCTCCCCGGGCGCGGCCCGCTCAGACTAGACTGCGCGCGGACCAGGCACATCGGGTGGGGGCGGCAGTGACGACGGACATACGCAAGCCCTCCGTACCGCCCGCCGAACCCCCGGTGCCGTCCCCCTTCGAGGACACGAGCCTGTGGGGGCGCGAGACCCTTCCGCGCACACTGCTCTCCCGGGCCCTGTCCGTCCCGCTCGCCCTCGGCTTCACCGTCTTCCTGCCGCTCTTCGTCGCCGTCCAGTCCGGCGCCGGCCAGCGCGACGCCGCCTTCTGGCTCCAGCTGCTGCTCGCCATGTACTCGGGCGCCCGGCTCTCCGCGATGGTCCTCACCAGCCGGCGCAAGCTGCTCCAGGGCTCCTTCTGGCTCTTCGTCTACATGGCCATGGGCGTGGCCCCCCTCGCCCAGGCGGTCCTCGGCCAGGTCCCGACGCCCGTCGTCGGCCCCCGCTCCGATCTCACCGTCGCCATCGGGCTGGTACTGCTCGGCTGCACCGCCTTCGACGTCGGCGTACTCCTCGCCCGGCACCGGCCGACCGGCCGTGCGGGGGGTGCGCAGCGGGTGTCGAGGCCGGTGATGGCCCACCGGCGGCGGCTGCAGCTGCTCACCGTGCTGGCCTTCGGGTGCAGCGCGGTCTTCATCATGAAGCTCGGCGGGCCGGCGGTCTTCTTCTCCAGCCGGCAGGAGATCATCGCGGGCATCGAGGAGGCGGGCGTCTCCAACGGCGACGGCCAGGCCGGGCAGGCGCTGCTGCGCGGCTTCGGCACGGTGCCGGCGCTGCTGGCGCTGCTGCTGTACACGCGGTGGCTGGTCACCTCGAAGTACGCCCGCCGCAAGGTGTCGATCATCGTGACGTGGGGGGCGCTGGCGGCGCTGAACCTGGTGGTCAACAACCCGATCTCGAACCCGCGGTACTGGTTCCTGACGGTCATGTTCGCGCTGCTGTTCACGGTGTTCCCGGTCAGCGCGGCGATGTACCGGGTGGCGCTGTCGATGGCGGTGGTCGTGGCGCTGCTGCTGTTCCCGTTCGCGGACCGGTTCCGCTACGACGAGAAGAACTACCGGCCGGTGGAGACGACGTCGTTCCTGGAGCCGATGGCGCTCAAGGACTACGACCAGGTCGGCATGTTCGCGAACACGATCACCTTCTCGAACTCCGGTCCCGGGCACTTCTACGGGCGGCAGCTGGCGGGGTCGGTCTTCTTCGCGGTGCCGAGGGCGGTGTGGCCGGGGAAGCCGCGGGACACGGGGGTGATGGTGGGCCAGTGGATGGGCACGGTCAACACGAACCTCTCGTCTCCGATCTGGGCCGAACTGTGGCTGGACTTCGGCCCGCTGGGGATGGGGGCCGGGCTGCTGGGCATGGGGTACGCGTCCGCCCGCGTGGACCGGCGCTATGCGAAGCGGGCCACGCGGAGGGCTCCGCCGGGCAGCCTGATCTCGGTGGTGGTTCCCCTGGTCGCGGGCTACTCCTTCATCCTGCTGCGCGGGCCGCTCCTCCAGGCGTCGGGTCGTGTGGCGATCGCGGCGATGTGCCTGGCCCTGATAGCGACCCACCGCACAGAAAAATCCACCACCCTCCGCTGACCCCGCCGTTCGCCGCCGAGGCTGGGTGGGCCTGCCGGCGTCGCCCAGCCCGCGCCGCCGTCCCGGGGGCCCTGCCCCCGCACCCCCGCGCCTCAAACGCCGGCGGGGCTGACTTGGGCGCGCCTCAATTGTCGGCGGGCTGAGTGGGGCTGGCTGTGCTGCCTTTCCCTGCGGCGCCGTTGCGGGGGCGCTGCCCCCGTACCCCCGCGCCTCAAGCGCCAGCGAGGCTGGATTTGGCCGTCGGCAGTTCGCAAGCAGCGGAGCGGTGGGCACATTCAGCCTCGCCGGCGTTTGAGGCGCGGGTCCGGGCAGAGCCCGGGGAACGGTGGAAGGGCGGGGCGGGGAGAGGCTCCGCGCAGCGGTCCAGGCAGGCCACCGCGCAGCGGCTCGGGCGGAGCCCGGTAGATGGGGCACGTGCCGCGCGGCGGCCAGGCCACGGTTCGAGCGGTGAGAGGCTCCCCGCAGCAGTCCCCGCGGCGGCCAGGCCGGGGGGCGCGGCCGGGCCCGGGAGGCGGGGCGCGGGCGTCAGGCCGGGGTTGAGGCGTGGAGGGGTGTCGGGCTGGGCCGGAGGCGGCTGACGCGCCACCAGGCGGCGGTGGCCTTGAGGGTGGAGCCGGCTGCCAGGCCCCAGGCGGCGCCCGCCACGCCCCAGAGGACGTACCCGGCCAGGAGGAGAACGACCGAGAGGAGCGAGAAGAGGACCTGGAGGGAGAGGGTGGTCTTCGGGGCCAGGACCCGCAGGGTCAGGAGGGCGCAGGTGCCGAGGCCCATCACCGCGTACTGCGCCCCCGTCGCCGGCAGCAGCCCCGCCGCCGCCCCCCACGTCTCCCCCAGGAGCTCCCGCCCCAGCCGCTCCGGCAACAGGTACAGGGCCGTCGCCCACCCCGCCCCCACCGCCGCCAGGACCATCCCCAGCGCGGCCGTCGCCCGCACCGTCGCCCGCTTGCCCCCGAGCCGCCCCAGCACCGGCGGCCCGAACGCGTTCGCCGAGTTGAACAGCACGTTCAGCGGCCCGAAGAGGGTGGTCGCGCCCCGCAGCGCGCCGACGGCCAGAGGCGTCGCGAAGATCCCCAGCCCCAGCACGGCCAGCTGGCTGGAGCCGTTGCCCACCGCGAACTCCACCACGAACCGCTGCCCGAGATGCCCCCGCCGCAGATACGGCCGCAGATCCGCCCGCACCCCGCGCACGTACGGCCGCAGCAGCCACAGCCCCAGCCCCAGCGCCGGCAGCGCCGAGACGCCCCACACCAGCACCAGCCGCCCCGCCGAGGCCCCTTCGGGCTGCACGCCGAGCGCGGCGACCACGCACACCAGCCGCAGCGCGTCCGCCGCGAGCGCCCGCTCGGGGGCGCGCAGCGCGGAGAAGCAGTAGCGCAGGCCGTCCTGGAGGAGCACCAGCGGCAGGACGAGACCCAGCGCGAGGAAGGCCCGCCCGGTCTCCCCGGGCAGCGCCAGCCCGGCCAGGACGAGCACCGCGCCGACGGCGGCCGAGGCCGCCCCCGTGAAACCGGCGGCCGAGCGGCAGGCGGCGCCGAGCCCGTCGCCCTTCTCCAGGACCAGGCTCTGGCCCACGTACGCCATGTTCAGTCCGAGGAGCACGCTGAACGCCACGTACACCATCGAGAAGTCCGCGAACCCGGAGGCCGAGGACAGCCGGGCCGCCAGCACCAGCACCAGGATGTTCGTGGCACTGGACGCCGCCTGGTCCAGGACGGAGGCGACGGCGGCGAGGCCGCGTCGGCTCACCTGCGGCCCGTGCGTACGGTGCGCAGCGCGACGGTGTCGGTGCCGTCACCCGGGATGTGCTGCTCGGGCTCGGCCCGCTGGTAGGTCAGCGGCTGGGGCGTGGCCGGGCCGGAGGCGCCGGGGCGGGCCGGGGCCGCGGCCGCCGGGGCGTCCTTGCCCTTGCCCTTGCCGCGCTTCTCCCCGGGCAGCGGGGCGTGCAGCACCGCGCCGAGGACCGTGCCGCCGGCGCCGCTGATGAGTTCGCGGATCCGGGCCAGGTCGCTGCGGTGCACGGCGCGCGGGTCGCAGACCACGAGCACGCCGTCGACGCGGTCGACGAGGGCGAGCGCGTCGGCGTACGAGAGCACGGGCGGCGCGAGCACGACCACGGTGGCGTTGGGGGAGTCGGCCTCGGAGATCAGCCGGGTGGCGCGGGCGGAGGTCAGCGCGCGCGGCACGTTGCGGGCCCGGTCGCCGGGGATGAGGTCGAAGGTGCCGGACTCCCCGGCGTCCACGACGAGCTGGCGACCGTCGGGCCACTCGGAGTCGGCGTGGCGCCCGCCGCCCGCGGCGGCGCCGCCCGGGGTCTGGCTCCAGCGCGGCCGGCCGCCGGCGTCGGTCGGCAGCTGGCTGGCCAGCACCGGGGTGCGCAGGTCGGCCTCGATGAGCAGGACGTCCTTGCCGGTCTCGGCGAAGGAGGCGGCGAGGTTCACGGCGACGGCGGCGGCGGTCTCGCTGCTGCCGCGCGGGGCGATGACCAGCAGGCGGCGCCGGTCGGCGAAGCGGGAGTCGTAGGCGAGGCGGAAGGCCACCGAGCGGTACTCCTCGGCGAGCCGCGGATCGGCCTCGCCGGCGGCGAGCAGCGGGCCGCCGCCCGTGCGGTCCCGCGGCAGGTAGCCGAGGACGGGGGCGCGCAGCGAGCGGGCCACGTCGCCCTCGGAGCGCGGCGCCGGGTCGAAGACGAGGCGGACCCAGGCGGCGAGCAGGCCGAGGGCGAGGCCGACGGCCGCGCCGAGCGCGAGGGACATCAGGATGCCGGGGCCGTCGTGTCCGGTGGGGGCGGTGGCGGCGCTGGTGACCCGGCCCGGGGTCATGTCGAGCGCTTCGAGCTTGGTGATCTTGCCGTTGTAGCCGCCGACCTCGCTCTGGAGGTCGGTCTTGGCGGAGCTGGCGGCGTCCCGCCCGGCTCCGGCGGGCATCCGGGCGATCTCCTTGGAGAGCTCGTCGAGGTTCTTGGCGACCGGGTCGCGCTGGTCCTTGTAGCCCTTGACCATCTTGTCGCGGGTGGCGTCGAGGGATTCCTGCCGCTTGAGCAGGTACGCCTCGGTCATCGCGTTGGCGCGCTTGGCGGCCTCCTTGGGGGAGCCCGCGGTGTAGGTGAAGCGCAGCACCATGGTCTGCGGCGGGTTGGTGACCTGGAGGCCGGCGCGCAGGGCGGCGAAGTCCTTGGCGGAGACGCCGAGCTTCTTCGCGGCCTCGTTGGCTATGGAGGAGCTGAGCGCGACCTGGCGCTCGGAGCCGATGTTGATCGCCTTGTCCGGGGCGAGGCTCGGGTTGAACGGGTCGTCGGTGGGGGCGCGCAGGACGACGTCCGCGGTGGCGACATAGGTGTCGGCGGTGGAGATGCCGAGGTAGACGCCGCCCAGCAGCCCGACCGCGATCCCGGCCCCGATGAGCCGGGGGTAGCGCAGGAGCTGGCGGAACTGGTCCCTCAGCAGGTCGGGTTCGTCGTCGGCCGGTGCCGCTGCCGGGCGGTTCGTCTCGATCACGGCCGGGTTCCCCCAAGTGCTTCGTCCATCAGTGCGTCGATGCGGGCCAGGCCCGCTTCGCGGCTCAGGTGCGCCGCCACATGGCGGGGCCCGGCCGCTCCCAGTGCGTCCGCGCCCTCCGGGTCCTCGGCGAGGGCCCGTACGGCCTTCAGCAGGGCCTCGGGGTCCTCCGGCGGTACGAGCACCCCTGCGCCCGAGCGTTCCACTTCCTGGGCGGTTCCGCCCTCCGCCGCCACGGAGGCGACGACGGGCCGGCCGGTCTGGAAGTAGGAGGTGAGCTTCGACGGGACGCTCATGTCCAGCACGGCGGCGTGCTGAGTGACCGCGAGAACGTCCGCCGCCGCGAGGATATCGGGGAACTCGCCGTCAGCGGCAGGGGGGATGATGTCGAGGTTCGGCACGTCGGAGGAGAGGTCCGCCAGCGCGGAACGCTGGCTTCCGTCGCCCATCAGGACAAAACGGACCTTCGGGTCCAGCCGGGCGGCGCCCACGAGGACTTCGAGCCCCTGCTTGAGGCCCATGTTCCCGGAGTGCAGGACGACGGTCTCGCCCGGGCTCCAGCCGAGGTGGCGGCGGGTCTCGCCGCGCGGCTTGGTGGGCTTGGGCACATGGGACCAGTTGGGGACGAGGCGGATCCGGCCCGGGTCCACGCCCATGCCCACGACCCGGTCCACGAAGGTCTCGTGGATGACGCCGACGAGGGTGGCCCGCTTGAGGGCGTACGCCTCCGCGCGGCCCGCGATCGCCGCCGCCTTGTCGCCACCGCTGATCCCGCTCTGCGCGGCGGCGGCGCCCATGAGGTCCTGGACGACCGGGACGTACGGGACCTTCCAGCGGGCCGCGAGCCGGGCGGCGAGCACGCCCCCGGCCAGGCTGGGCATCTGGGCGAGCACCGCGTCCGGCCTGGGCATCCGCGGCGGGGCCACGGCCCCGTGCAGCAGTATCGATCCTTCGAACAGAGCCCGCTTGACGGCGGTCTGGCGCGGGGGCACGGTGTGCGCGCGCCGGTGCACGGTGACGCCCGCGCGCTGCTCCGTGCGCTGGAACGCCCCCTTGTACTCGGGCTCCAGCGACCACGCCGGGTAGTGCGGCATGCCGGCGAGGACGTGGGTCTCGTGGCCGAGATCCGCCCAGTGCTCCGCGATCTGCGTGGCGTACGGGCCGATTCCCGCGTGCTCGGGAGCGTAATTGGTGGAAACCAGCAGCATGCGCCGCTGACCGGATCTGGACACCGAGCGTCCCCTCTTCCCCTGGATGATGCGCACGTCACCCTATTCGTTCACCCGCGTGCTGCGGAACGTGCACGCTATTGTCTGCTAATCCGCTGCACCGGGGGGTGTGGCCGCTGGGGACAAAGAGATGACGGAGCGGGACATGTCCGACATAGGTGCGCCTTCGCGTCGACCGTATCGAGTCGGATACGCGCCGGGCGCCTACGATCTGTTCCATATCGGACATCTCAATATCCTTCGCCACGCCCGGAGTCAGTGCGACTACCTGGTCGCCGGCGTGGTCTCGGACGAGATGGCCGAACGGGCCAAGGGCCGCCGCCCGATGATCCCGCTCGTCGAGCGGCTGGAGATCGTGCGCAGCGTGAAGTACGTGGACGCCGCCTTCGTCGAGACGGTGCCCGACAAGGTCGAGACCTGGAAGCAGGTCCGCTTCGACGTCATCTTCAAGGGCGACGACTGGCGGGGCACCCCCAAGGGCGACAAGCTGGAGAAGGACTTCGCCGCCCACGGCGTCGACGTCGTCTACTTCCCCTACACCGTCCACACCTCCAGCACCCAGCTGCGCCGGGCGCTGGACGCGCTCGCGGAACCGGCCCCCGCGCCGGGCCAGGTCACCGGCGAACGGCGCTGAGCTCCCGGAACCACTTGGCGAGGAAGGCCAGCAGGAACAGCGCGGCCACCACGCCCAGGGCGGCGTAGGCCCACGCGAACAGCTCGCCCCCGCCCAGCAGCAGGAAGACCAGGCAGAACACCCCGTAGTCCACGGGCAGCAGGGCCACCGCGCGCAGGGTCGACGGCGCGGCGGCCGGACTGCCCGGCTCCGGCCGGGGCTTGAGCTTCTCGGTCAGCAGCCCGCCGAAGAAGGTCACCACCGCGGCGAACTGGAAGCCGAGCGGCACCAGCAGCCAGCCGTCCGCGGCCGTGCCGTACTCCCCGGGGAAGCGGTAGAAGGCGATCAGCACGCACGCGTGCAGCGCCGTGAGCTTCGCGGCGTCCACGACATGGTCCAGCCACTCGCCCGCCGCGCTGCCGCCGCCCCGCAGCCGGGCCAGCTGCCCGTCGGCGGAGTCGAAGGCGAAGCCGGCCGCGAGCGCGGCCCATACGGCGATCCCCAGCGCCCACGAGGGCCCGGTCAGCGCGACCGCGGCCACCGCGGCGAAGCTGAAGGCGGCGCTGATCAGCGTCACCTGGTTCGGCGTGAGTCCCAGGGCGTACGCACCGGCCGCCAGGTACCGCCCGGCCGGGCGGTTGACGAACCGCGAGTAGAGCGACACCCCCTTCGCCGACTTCTGCGCCCCCCGCAGCTCACGCAACGCCGTCCCGACCCTCGCCATGCGCGCCTCTGTTCGTCATTCGTAAATCCGTATGAAGGCCACATCATCGCAGGGTGGGTGAGGTCTCAGGCCCGGACTCCCGAACCGGCTCCGCCCCGGACACGGCCCGCACCTCGCGCAGCCCCAGCAGCCCGAGGTTCACCCCCGCCACCACCACCGCCGCGACCAGCAGCGGGGCGGCCGTCCCGGTGACGGCGGCCAGCGGCGCGGCCACCGCGAGGCCCAGCGGGCGGGCCCCGAAGGAGATCAGCGTGTCGAAGGAGGAGACCCGCCCCAGTGCCTCCGCGGGCACCCGGCGCTGGATCTCGGTCTCCCACAGCGGGCTCAGCAGACCGACCCCGCCCATGCCGAGGAAGTACGCCCCGGCGGCGACGGGCAGCGGCAGCCGCAGCCCGAAGGCCGCCAGGGCCCCGGCGAACACCGCGCAGGCCACCGCCACCCACACCAGCGGCCGGCGCACCGGCAGCCGCCCGGCCGCCCACGCCCCGGCGAGCATGCCGGCCGTGCCCGCCTGCGCCACGACCACCCACGCACGCTCCCCGCCCAGCGACTCCACCGCGATCAGCGGCCCGAGCGTCAGCAGCAGACCGGCCGCCAGATGCCACACGCCGTGCGCCATGACATTGGCCAGGAACCACGGATGCCGGCGGGTCTCCGCCCAGCCCGCCCGCAGCTCGGCGGTGAACCCGGGCCGCCGCCCCGCCCCGCCCGCGACGGCCCCGGTCCGCACCCCGCCCAGGGTGAGGGCGGAGGCGGTGAACAGCGCGCCCGTCAGCAGCGAGGACCAGCCCGCCCCCACGGCCAGCATCAGCCCGCCCGCGGCGGCGGGCCCGGCGACCCCCGCCAGCCCCTGCGCCACCATCAGCCGGGAGTTGGCCCGCGCCCGCTCCGCCCCGGGCACGGCGGCCGCCACCAGGGCCCGGGCCGAGGGCGTACCGAAGGCCACGGCGGCGCCCGTCACGGCCGCGAGCGCCGCCAGTACGGGGATCCGTACGGGCCCCGCCAGCAGCAGTACGCCGATCGCGGTCTGGGCGGCGGCCCGGACCAGGTCGGCGCAGAGCACCACGCGCCGGGCGGGGAACCGGTCCGCGAACACCCCCGCGACCGGCAGCAGGAGCAGCATCGGCACCAGCTCGGCCGCGAGCACCAGCCCCAGATCGCCCGCGGAGCCGGCGCGCACGACCGCGAGGGTGAGGGTGGTGGGGACGAGGGCGGTGGCGAAGGCGGCGAAGGTGCGGCCGGCGAGCAGCCGCCAGAGGGTCGGGGTCATGAGGACCAAGATTATTTCGGTGGCGAACTATTCGTCAACGAATGAGCGGTAGGGGCCGCGAAGGGCGGACATAATGCGGACATGGGTGCAGACACGGCCGTCGGCCGCAGCGGGGCGCAAGCGCCGGAGGACTCCGTCGACCGGCACATCGCGCGGTGGACCGGGAAGGTCCCCTTCGACGTGCCCACCGAGGCCGTCATCACCCGGATCCAGCTGCTCGCCAAGCACGTCACCCACGGCAAGGAGCGGGCCCTCGCGGAGACCGGACTCCAGGCGTTCGAGTTCGACACCATGCACCGCCTCGCCTCCCGCGGCGCCCCCTGGCGGGCCCCGTCCGCCGAACTCGCCGCCGAACTCCTGCTCTCCCCGGCCGGGATGACCGGCCGCCTCGACACCCTGGAGAAGTCCGGCCTGGTCCGCCGCCTGCGCGGCGCCCCCGACCGGCGCCGGGTCGACGTCGAGCTCACCGACGAGGGGCACCGCCGCTGGACCGAGGCCATGCGCTGGCGCGGCGTCGCCGAGGCCGAGATGATCGAGCCCCTCGACGACGGCGAGCGCGCCGCGCTCGCCGCCCTCCTCAAGCGGATGCTGCTCCGCGTCGAGACCCGCTGAGCCCCGGGCCCCCCGGAGCGGCGGCCCTCAGCTCACCACCCGCAGCAGCAGCACCGACCGGGCCGGCACCGTCAGCGTCCCCCCGCCCCGGTGCCGGGTCAGCGGGGCCGCCTCCTGCTCCTCCCGGGCCGTGTCCAGGACCAGTTCGTACTCCTCCGCCCACGGCGCCCCCGGCAGCACCCAGTCCACCGGCCGGTCCCCGGTGTGCAGCAGCGCGAGGAAGCTCTCGTCCGTCACCTGCCGCCCCCGCTCGTCCCGCCCGGGGATGTCCCGGCCCGAGAGGTACATCCCGAGCGCGGCGGCCGGCGCGTACCAGTCCCGCTCCGTCATCTCCGCGCCCGCCGGGGTGAACCAGGCCAGGTCCCGCAGCCCGTCCGCCCCCTGCGGCCGGCCCGAGAAGAACGCCCGCCGCCGCAGCACCGGATGGGCGTGCCGCAGCCCGATCAGCCGGCTGGTCAGCGCGAGGAGGGACTGCCAGTCCGGGTCCGACAGCAGCGACCAGTCCACCCACCCCGTCTCGTTGTCCTGGCAGTAGGCGTTGTTGTTGCCGCCCTGCGTCCGGCCGAACTCGTCGCCCGCCACCAGCATCGGGACCCCCGTCGACAGCAGCAGCGTCGTCAGCAGGTTGCGCAGCTGGCGGCGGCGCAGCGCCGCGATCCCGGCGTCCCCCGTCTCGCCCTCCGCCCCGCAGTTCCACGAGCGGTTGTCGTGCGTGCCGTCCCGGTTGCCCTCCCCGTTGGCCTCGTTGTGCTTGCGCTCGTAGGACACCAGGTCCCGCAGGGTGAAGCCGTCGTGCGCGGTCACGAAGTTCACCGAGGCGTACGGACGCCGCCCGCCCCAGGCGTAGAGGTCGCTGGACCCCGAGAGCCGGTAGCCGAGATCCCGTACGTCGGGCAGCGCGCCGCGCCAGAAGTCCCGTACGGCATCCCGGTAGCGGTCGTTCCACTCGGTCCACAGCGGCGGGAAGGCCCCCACCTGGTAACCGCCCGAGCCCACGTCCCACGGCTCCGCGATCAGCTTCACCCGGCGCAGCACCGGGTCCTGGGCGATCACCGCCAGGAACGGCGAGAGCATGTCGACGTCGTGCATCGACCGGGCCAGCGCCGCCGCCAGGTCGAAGCGGAAGCCGTCCACCCCCATCTCCGTGACCCAGTAGCGCAGCGAGTCCGTGATCAGGCGCAGCACGTGCGGGCGACCGGCGTGCAGGGTGTTCCCGCAGCCCGTGTAGTCGGCGTAGCGCCGCTGGTCGGCCTGGAGCCGGTAGTAGCCGCGGTTGTCGATCCCGCGCAGCGAGAGCATGGGCCCCAGCTCGCCCGCCTCCGCCGTGTGGTTGTAGACCACGTCGAGGATGACCTCGATCCCGGCCGCGTGCAGCGCCCGGACCATCCGCTTGAACTCCCCGACCTGCTGCCCGGCCGTACCGCTCGCCGAGTAGCCGGCGTGCGGGGCGAAATAGCCCACCGAGTTGTAGCCCCAGTAGTTGCGCAGCCCCCGGCGCAGCAGGTGGTCCTCGTGCGCGAACTGGTGGACGGGCAGCAGCTCCACCGCCGTCACCCCCAGCTTCACCAGGTGCTCCACGGCCGCCGGGTGCGCGAGGCCCGCGTACGTACCGCGCAGCTCCTCGGGAACACCCGGATGGCGCATCGTGAAGCCGCGCACATGCAGCTCGTAGATCACCGAATCGGCCCAGGGCGTCTTCGGCCGGACGTCGTCCGCCCAGTCGTCGTCATCGTGGACGACCACCCCCTTGGGCACGAAGGGCGCCGAGTCCCGGTCGTCGCGCACGGTGTCCGCGATGTACTGCTGCGGCCAGTCCCGGACGTGCCCGTACACCTCCGGCGGCAGGGTGAAGTCCCCGTCGACGGCCCGCGCGTACGGGTCGAGGAGCAGCTTCGCCGGATTGTGCCGGACCCCCGTCCAGGGGTCCCAGCGGCCGTGCACCCGGAAGCCGTAGCGCTGTCCCGGGCGCACGCCGGGCACAAAACCGTGCCAGATCTCGTGCGTCAGCTCCGTCAGGGAGCAGCGGGTCTCGGTCCCGGCCTCGTCGAACAGGCACAGCTCCACCGCCTCCGCGCCCTGCGCCCACAGGGCGAAGTTGGTGCCCTCGGTCCCGCCGGCCGCGGTCTGCGCCGGCCGGTAGCGGGCCCCCAGCGGATGCGAGGACCCCGGCCACACGGCCGGCGACGGGCGCGCCTGCGTCCGCGCGCCCTGCCCCTTCACCTTCCCCTTCACCTGTCCGTTGACGTGCGGTACGGGCGCGGCCTGACCGCTCCGCACCGCTCCGACGGCGTTGCTGACGGCTTCCACCGCCTCCTGCTCGGCTGCGCTCGACACTGCCCGCCTCCACGGCTCTTCGGTACCGGCGGGGGCAGGGGAGAGTGCGGCCCCGGCGTCCCGGCCAGGGCCCGCCCCCGTCTGGTCCTTCCCACTGTTCTGCCCGGACAGTTCTGCCCGGAACGTCGGGCGCGCTCACGTTTCCCCCGGAGGGGGCCGGTCGTTGGAGTGACGTGACACTTCTGACGAGGCGGGCAGGGGCGGGCTTGGCCGCCGTGGCGGCATGGGCGGGCCTGCTGGGCGGCCTGGCGGGCTGCACCAAGGACGGCAAGTCCCCCGTGGAGATCCAGCTGCCCGGCAGACCCCGCAGCCCGGCCGAGGCCATCCGCATCACCCCCGACGACAACGCCAAGGGGGTCCCGGCCGACGGGCGGCTCACCGTCACCGTCCCCGAGGGCCGGCTGGAGCGGGTCACCGTCACCAAGGTGGAGGACGCGCAGGCCGAGCAGGTCCCGGGCAGCATCGCCGCCGACGGGCTCAGCTGGAGCCCCGACCCGGCCCACGGCCGGCTCGCGCTCGCCGCCAAGTACACCGTCGACGCCGTCGCGCTCGACGGGCACAACCGCCGCCAGGCCCGGCACACCACCTTCACCACCTACGTTCCCGAGGAGCGGTTCATCGGCTACTTCAAGCCCGAGAACCGCTCCACCGTCGGCACCGGGATGATCGTCTCCTTCAAGTTCAGCCGGGAGATCGAGCGCCGCGCCGAGGTGGAACGGGCCATCACCGTCACCGCCGATCCGGCCGTGGAGGTCGCCGGGCACTGGTTCGGCAAGGACCGGCTCGACTTCCGGCCCAAGCAGTACTGGAAGCCGGGCACCAAGGTCACCGTGAAGATGGACCTGCGGGACGTCGAGGGCGCGCCCGGCTCGTACGGGGTCCAGGACAAGGCCGTCACCTTCACCGTCGGGCGCTCCCAGGTCTCCCTCGTGGACGCCGCCGCGCACACCATGGAGGTCCGCCGGGACGGCGAGCTGCTGTCCAAGGTGCCGATCAGCGCCGGGGCGCCCAAGACCACCACGTACAACGGCAAGATGGTGGTGATGGAGCTCTTCGACGTCACCCGGATGAACGGCCAGACCGTCGGCTTCGGCGGCGAGTACGACATCCCCGACGTCCCGCACGCCATGCGGCTCACCAACTCCGGGACCTTCCTGCACGGGAACTACTGGTCCAGCCCCGACACCTTCGGCAGCACCAACGTCAGCCACGGCTGCATCGGACTGCGCGACGACAAGGGCGGCGGCTCCGACACCCCGGCCGGCTGGTTCTTCGACCGCACCCTGATCGGGGACGTGGTGGAGGTGGTCAACTCCCAGGACAAGACCGTCGCCCCGTACAACGGGCTCGGCGGCTGGAACATGTCCTGGGCGGACTGGGTGGCGGGCTCCGCCGTCACCTGAGCCGCCCGGCCGCCGCTCCGCGCCGTGCCCCGCTGCTTCGCGACGCTCCCCGCCGTTCACCGACGTTCCCCGCCCACCCCGGACGGGTGACGCCAGTGATCGGAATGCCGTAGCGGGGGAGTGTGCTGCGGTTCCCGGCGCCGTCCCGCACCGAGCCTGTGCCTGCACAGCAGTGCGGCAGTGCAGGCAGCGGTGACGGACGGAGTGACATGGCAGCGAGAAGATGGACCGTCGGGCTCGCGATCGGGGCGGTACTGGCCGCCGCCGGGGCCCCCGTCGCGGCGGCGGCGGCCGGGCCCGGCGGCGACCGCCCCGCGCAGGTCCGGCGGGCCCCGCTCCCGGAGGGGCTCGGCCCCTGCGTACCGGCGCCCGGGGGCACCTGTCCCAGCCCCTTCCCGCCCATCGGCAGCGACGGCGTGATCCGGGGCCGCGACAACGCGGTGAACATCTTCGTCGGCGGCGACTTCCGGGTCCGCGAGCGGGTCTCCGAGGCCGAGGGCCGGCTGGTCGTCCTCGGCTCCTTCGACCAGAACAAGTCCGGACAGGACCTGCGCTACAACATCGGCGTCGTCGGCGCCGGCTCCCTGGTCCCGCCGTCCCCCGGCGCCGACTTCCTCACCACCGGCGCGAACGTCACCGTGGCCGCCGGACAGCGCCTGATCGCCGACGGCGGCCGGGTGCGCTACGCGGGCACCCTCAGCGGCACCGTGACCGGCACCCTCACCCCCGACCCGGCCGCGGCCGCCCCGTACGCCGGCTGGCGCGACAGCCTCAGCGCCGCCAGCCAGTGCTACGCGCGCGTGGACGGCCGGCCCCGCACCCCGACCGGCACGGCGGTGAACTCCGGCTCCCAGACCACCTTCACCGGCGACAACACCTCGCCGCTCCAGGTGTTCAACGTGAACGCCGACCTGGTCAGCGGCAGCGGGAACGGCCAGCAGGGCATCGTCTTCCAGCAGATCCCGGCGGGCGCGACCATCCTCGTCAACGTCTTCGGCGCCGCCCGCACCATCAACACCTACAGCGGGACCATCCAGGACAACCTCGACCCGCTCAACGCCTACCGCGAGCGGCTCCTGTGGAACTTCCCGGACGCCGCGACGGTCGACCTGAACGGCACCGGCCAGTTCCAGGGCAGCTTCCTGATCGGCAACCGGGCCTCCGAGACCAGCGTCCGGCTGCCCGGCATCAACGGCCGCTTCTTCACCACCGGCTCCCTCACCCACACCAGCGCGGCCACCGGGGGCGGTGGCCAGGAGTTCCACGCCTACCCCTTCAACGGCGACCTGCCCGACTGCGGCGGCACCCCGCAGCCCGTCACCGGCGCGGTCTCCGTCCTCAAGCGCGACGAGGCCGGCCGCCCGCTGGCCGGGGCCGTCTTCGAGCTGTGGCGGGAGACCAACGGCACCCCGGGGCTCCAGACCGGCGGCCCGGGCGCCGACACCAGGGTCGGCGCGGACTGCGTCACCCCGGCGAACGGCGTCTGCTCCCGGATCACCACGCTCGGCACCTACTACTGGCGCGAGACCCAGGCCCCGCCCGGATACGAGCTGCCCCCCGCCACCACGCACCGGCTGGAGCTGACCGCCGCCAACGCGGAGGCGGGCGTACAGGTCCAGGTGGACAACGACCGCACGCCCGAGATCCCGGACGCCTCCATCACGGTACGCAAGACGGACGCGGAGACCGGCGCGCCGCTGGCCGGAGCCACCTTCGAGCTGTGGCGCGAGTCCAACGGGCGGCCCGGACTCCAGACCACCGCGAACGGCGTACCCGCCGACACCCGGCTCGGCACCACCTGCGTGACGGACACGAGGGGGCGCTGCACGGTCACCGTGCCCATCGGGCAGACCTACTACTGGCGCGAGACCGCCACCCCGGCCGGGTACCAGCTCCCGGCCGACCCGGTCACCCGCTTCGAGCCCACCGAGGCGGACCTCCCCGAGGGCATCGTCGTCACCATCCCCAACCGCCGGACGCAGCAGGAGTACGAGGGCTCGATCCGGGTCGTGAAGCAGGACGCCAAGACCCGCAGGCCGCTGCGCGGCGCCGTCTTCGAGGTCTGGCGCGAGACCAACGGCACCCCGGGCCTCCAGACCCGCGGCATCAACGCCGACCGCTTGGCCGCCCCCGGCTGCGCCACCGACCGGGCGGGCGTCTGCGAGTTCGACGGGCTGGCGGAGGGCTCGTACTACGTGGTGGAGACGGACGTGCCCGA
Organism: Streptomyces sp. NPDC047014; assembly: GCF_040644195.1. Lineage (NCBI taxonomy): Bacteria > Bacillati > Actinomycetota > Actinomycetes > Kitasatosporales > Streptomycetaceae > Streptomyces > Streptomyces sp. NPDC047014. Next base: position 104,027 of record NZ_JBEYVX010000019.1, read on the forward strand.
GGGGTACGTGCTCCCGCGCGACCGGGTGACCGGCCCGCTCCGGCTGGACCGGGCCACCCCGGACGGCCGCCTCGTGGTCACGCTCCAGAACCGGCGCGACGACCACGGCAAGGGCAAGGGCGGCAAGGACGGCAAGGGAGGCAAGGGCGGGCACGGGCAGCGGGCCCACTGACACCGCGCCCACCGACACCGCGCCCCGGTGCGCCGGCGGAGTGACCCGCTCACCCCGCCGGCGCAGCAGCGCGAGCCGTCCGCCGCCGCGCCGGATTGGCTGTCCGTGACCGCACCGCGCACGGACCGCAGGAGGCCCGGATGGCCGCACCCCGCAGGACGGCAGCCCCGGTAGGGCGCCGCCCGGTCCAGTTCGCGGCCGTTGTGCTCCAGGGTGAGCCGCGCGCTGCCGCGGAT